>NZ_PKGG01000538.1:0-520 GCF_046480465.1 Arthrospira sp. PCC 8006 | reverse complement strand
CTGGCGCGCGGGCGGGATGACGGCCGGAGGCGAGTGTGGCGCGCACGGCTTTCTCATTGAACTTCATATCCGAAAGGATTTTCACGCAATCAAAGACCACACCCTCCTCCTCGATGGATTTCGAGAAGGGCGGCATGGAGCCGGGTGCGATCCCGCCCACATCGGCATGGTGCCCGCGCGCGGCCACGAAGAAGAGCCGTTCGCCCGCCGCGTCGCACACGGGCTGGATCACGGTGATGTCGGGCAGGTGGGTGCCGCCATTATAGGGCGCGTTGAGCGCGATCGCTTCACCGGCCTTGAGGTCCGGGTGGGCGTCCAGCGCAGCGCGCACGCTGGCGGACATGGAGCCCAGATGAACCGGCATGTGGGGGGCGTTGGCGACCAGCCCGCCTTCCGCGTCGAAGACCGCGCAGGAGAAGTCCAGTCTTTCCTTCATGTTGACCGAGTGGGCGGTGCGCTCGAGCACGACGCCCATCTCCTCGGCAATGCTCATGAACCGGCGGTTGAAAAGCTCCAGCGT
>NZ_PKGG01000293.1:0-5191 GCF_046480465.1 Arthrospira sp. PCC 8006 | reverse complement strand
AGCGAAATAGGTTGGCACGCTGCGCCCAAAAGGGCAAGGGAAAAATTAGGGGGCTCATACGACTACCTGCACAGACTTTTAAAGTACCCCGGTTCTGAGGACAAATCTAACGATGGAATGCCCATATAAGCGGAACGTTGTAATCCCTCTAATGCTCTGCCTATAAACAAGTGAGTAATGCTATTGACAAGGCAGTAGTGAAAAATGTAAGCGCATGGTTAGAGGGTGAAGGATGTGACCAGAAGCTAAAGCCCAATTGTCATGGTTGGGATATGCCCAATTGTCACGGTGTGGATATAGATACTGCGATTATTAGGAGTATAGTGGCGAGAACGAGTTGAAAGACTACGTGGTGCATAAAGCTCTGAACATTGAAGTACGAAAGCAGGGGGTAGTAACCCTGTTCCGATGACAAAAGGGTATCCACATCAGGAGCCGTGTGATGGGAAACTATCAAGCAAGGTTTTGAATGGGAGGGGGTGAAGGTGACTTCACTCTCGACCCCTACCCCTGGAGGGTGAAGGATGCGACCAKAAGCCAATGCCYAWYTGTAATGRCTRGGATATGCCCACAGGTCGCGGTGTGGATATAGATACTGCGATTAGTAGGAGTATAATGGCGAGAGCGAGTTGAAAGACTACGTGGTGCATAAAGCTCCAAAAGTTGAAGTACGAAAGCAGGGGGTAGTAACTCTGTTCCTATGAAAAAGGGTGTCCACATCAGGAGCCGTGTGATGCGAAAGTATCAAGCACGGTTTTTAATGGGAGTTCGGGAAGGTGACTTCCCGTTCGACCCCTACCGATTTGTGCGCCCTTGGCCGATTGGGGAGGCAGCGAACTCATAATTCGCCTTCAGACTGGTTCGATTCCAGTAGGGCGCATTCCCGACAATACTTTATCCTGACTACTATCGCGTGATATCGCTCAACCCGATATTCGTACCGTTACACTCAAAATGCACTCCATTCAGTCYTAGCACAYGGGACAATTAGTGCATTTCCCTTAGCAACAAATTTTAATTATTGACGGGTTAATCAATAAGCACAACTTAATCAATCTGTCAAATACCCATATCACCTCCCAGCAATTCTCATTTTGGCAAAAACCTGTTCAAGTCCCCGATTAGGGGTCGAGAATGGAGTCGCCTCCATCCCCTCCCATTCAGAACCGTGCGTGAAAGTTTCCCTTCACACGGCTCCTAGTTTGACTGCTCCATTGTTAAGGACACAGCGTTGGCCTTGTCAAGTGCCGTCTTATCGTCGCGGGTGTGGCGGTGTAATAGCTGAAGATTTTTGTATTCATCCTTTCCAGCGAGGCTTCGAGGTACAATGTRGTCTACTTCAATTAGGTCTGATGGGGTAAAGTATTGCCCACACCAGGTACACTTGCCTTTTTGCTTTTTGAGTAGTTTTGCTACCCTAATTGGCGTGTCGATTGCTTGTCCTTTTCTGGTTGCCCAGTAAGTCCAGTTTCCGTCGTATGGTGTTGCATCAGGGCGTATTGTGGTATGTCTGACAATCGGAGTCCAATTATGTTTCCATAGTTGAAATCCATCTTTAGTCTTGAATAACCAAGATTCATGTCTTTCTTTCCCATTGCTAAGTTTAACCGTTCCTTGTTGGAAGTAGTTTCCTAGCTTCTCGTAGTTTGCCTTTCTGCATCTTGATACTGTCCATGCCCGTAACATTAACCAGACTATGTTATCCAGTTTATTGAAGGTCTCAGATGAGACTACCCCTGAGTAGTAGTTTGACCATCCCTTTATACTTGGGTTTAGTTTGCTTATCAGAGCTGATTGGGGTGCTGTTTTATGTTGTTTTATTACACCCTTAATTACTTCTGTATGAGCTTTAACTGCTTTATTGCTGGGTTTGATGTTGGTTTTGAACCTTTTTTGACTTTTCCCAGATTTATATTTTCCTACCGGATATTGCCTAACATTGAATCCTAAAAAATCAAACCCAGGTTCCTCAGTCTTGCCGTTGTACTCAATGGGATTGAGTGTGTGGCAAATTCGAGTCTTTTCAGGTTTAATTTCTAGTCCTACAGGTTTTAGCCACTCGGAAATAGCAGTTTTGCACTGTTCAATGATTTCTAGTGATGGGGATATCACAACAAAGTCATCAGCGTATCTTATAACAGTAGCTTGTGCTCTGTTTGCTTTCTTGGGATACATTGTTTTTATGAGCCTAACCATGCCCAACAGTGCGATGTTGGCGAGTATTGGACTTATTACCCCTCCTTGAGGTGTCCCTGATTCTGTATCCTCAAATACACCGTTGTCTAGCACCCCAGCTTTGAGCCATTGTTTCAGGTCTTTCTTTAGGTTGCTTGGACAATGAATTTTGGACAGTAGGTAATCATGGTTCACGGTAAGAGCATTTAGCTATGTCCGCATCCAGTATATAATAACCTCCTTTGTTTATACTTTGGTAGATTCTGGATATTGCATCGTGGGCTGACCGTCCTGGACGGAACCCATAGCTTGTGCTTTCAAATCTCGATTCCCATTCAGGTTCGAGAGCCGACTTAACCAAGGCTTGCCTTGCTCTATCTTGGATTGTGGGTATTCCTATTCCAGCTTTTTTCATCCCTTCCAGGTTTTGGTATCCACACCCGTCGCAGTGGTTTTGTTTTGAGGTTTCCCTTAATGCTCTCAACAAGCTCAAACCTTGGCCTTGGAGAGATGACTCTTACTCCATCGACTCCAGCCGTTTTCTTGCCTTGACCCGCTTGGGGGGCGGGTTTATTAAGCTGACTGTTGGGAAGCATGGCTGACCGTGGAACCCGCCCCTACAGCCGTACTGCTAAGAGTCGGGCATAATATGATTTCACCAATAGACGTTGCCACCTTCTAGCCTTTGCATCCTGTCCCGATTTAGCTGCTTGAAATATACTCTTTTGGAGCTTGAAAACTTTCCGTTGAACCTTAGTCCATGGGATGGCTTTCCATGCGTTGTTCGTAGTCTTGATTGGTTTTGGTCTCCCAAACCCTTTCTTTAAACTCGCTATCGCCATATATACACCTACTAGGCTCTATTTCTTTACAATCAAACCGTGACCCGTTAGCATATCCCTATCATTACAATAGGGCGTTGGCTTCTGGTCACATCTCACCCCCTAATAGGCTTTCGCTTACACTTTTCACTACTGACTCTCTCGACCAGATTATCAGAGCCTAAGAGGGGTTGCAACGTTCCGTTTATATGGGCATTCCATCTTTAGATTTGTCCTCTYCACCAGGGTACTTTTAAAGGTCTGTGTAGGTAGTTGTAACAGCCTCCTACTTTTCCCCTTACTCTTTTGAGCGCAGCGTATCAACCTGTTTCGCTGCTCTATACTGATGATGGTTCAAGTCAGACATTCGGCTCACGCCTAATCATAGATGGTTGGCAGTGGTCTTTGTTCTGGTGTTAGGTTACACCTCGGAGCCTTCCGTTCCCCGCTTCAATCTGACGGGTTGTGTATCCTGAAACTGGGGGTGGCTATCGCCGTTACTCTCTACGCCCTGATTTCTCAGTTTTGTTTATGACCTTGAGTTCCCTGCCTTGCTTCGATTTCTCCAAGCGTCGGGACATATAAACAGTTATGGGATGGTCAGGGTACGAGTCCCTTTTATTCCACCAAGGGGTGAAAGTACCACTAGGAGGTTATTCCAGGCATTGCAGCCTTATTTGACTCCTAAACGTCTCGCACCTTATGTCTATAGTAGTCCATCCTTCTAATTGGCGTTCTTGTCCTGCACCTAATTCCAGTTTAATAGGTTTATTATCAGATAACAATTTTGTAATGACATTGTTATTTTTAGCAGATATTTTTCGTAAAACTTCTTCTTTATGTAAATTCTGCTTTTTACATTCTAAATATTCATTTAATTGGAATGATTCGTTTAAATCCATGACTGATGACTCCTTTAAAACCTTCTACAGTAATATCTTCCAACGGATAAATTTGAGTTATATTAATAACAATATATACTCTACACCTCAATCGCGAATTTAATAATTTATATATACTAATTAATCCTTCACATTTATAGCTACCAAAACCTAAATATATGTGTCTTTATATTCTTTTGAAGATATGAAAAAATTGATTATTCACTCTATATCAATAGCTAATTGTAAGCAAGATATTTAGTATTATTTTTCCTATCAACCTGCAAATAGTTTAAAATTATTCACTTACTGATTGCCATGTTTTAACATTGTCTAACATGACCTGATAATCTTCGCGTTCAGGATGCAAAGATATTAACTTTTCTAAAGGTTCCATTGCACCTGTAAAATCCTCCAATCGTATCCGCAATAAAGATAATTGTTCTCAAGCCATTCGATTTTCTGGTTCTCTTTGTAAAACCAATTCATAACCCTCTGGTTGTTGTTGCAATGAATCCTCTACAGAGATAGTTTCTGGCTGTGCTTGGGGAGTTCGCATAGCTTGTCTGATTGTAACTACTGCACCAAACAGCATAGAACCACCAAAGGAAACCACAGAAATAATCGCTAAAAGCTTCTTTTTGCGTTTTTCTTTGGCTTGACGGACAACAAAATAATCTTTACTGGAACTGGTCATGTTGTTTAACTTCCTGTGGAAAATACTTAATTAACTCTACCCTCTATTAAGGATAATACCCACAATACAGCAAAAACTAACATTTGAGTCTTAAATTTTATTAATAAATCTCTATAGCACTAGTCAATACGGTTAGGACGCAGCCTTGAGAACAGAATCCATGGCATCATCGAGAGAATCAAACTGCTCACGTGCAATGGCGAATGCGGGCTTTCAACCACGACCAACATTTCTCTATCTTGTTGAGGTCTGGCGAATAAGGCCGAAGATAGAGTAAACGGCATTGAGCTGCCTCCACCAGTTCAGCCTGCCGCCTCCCTTTATGAAACGTTGCATTGTCCAGTACTAGAGTTTGACCTGGCTTCAATGTTGGAATTAAGATAAACTCCAACCACAACTCAAACACTGTCCGATTACAACAACCCTCAAAGCGATCGGGGGCGAAGAGTTGTTGATAACACCATGCCGCCATATAGCTCACCCTGCCCTGCCTCTTCCCGGATTTGAGGGCATCGAAGCGTTGTCCTTCCTGGCAGTAACCATAAGGATAATCCGAGTCTTGACTATTCATGCCAGCTTCATCGAGGTAAACAACACCTTCCGACTCCATATGTTGA
>NZ_PKGG01000369.1:0-3021 GCF_046480465.1 Arthrospira sp. PCC 8006 | reverse complement strand
AAATCTGATTGTTCACAGCTTCTAAAGTCGCGCCAAACCTGGCAAAAGATTCAGGTATGGGGTTATTAAAAGTTTGGATAGGGTCAGGGGGAGTCTGGTCGGAAATAATCCTTAATGTCGCCATACTGGGATTAATTAAAGTAGCATTTCCGGTGGCATCTTGTAGCGATAATTCCAAGACTTCAGGATAAGTAACAATTGGGTTATGAGCGATGGGAATTGATACAGTTTTACCCCCCAATTCTCCATCAGCAAAATTAATCACAATGGGGCTGATATCAACACCACTGGGAGGTAAAGGAGTTAATAAACTGGGAACCAAAGTTACACKAACTGCACCATCTTCACCACCGGCACGCACCACGGTAATGGGTTGGGTACTCATGCCATTATCCTGTACTTCAAATCTAGTTGATTCAAAGGATAAAACACCCGGAACAAAAAAGTCACTGCGGCTAATATCATTAGGACGGATACCTCGCAATAGGGCTATAATTTCTCCGGTGGGAGTTTCCAGAATTGTATTATTAATATTAGGGTTACTGTCATCAAGAATAATATTTAGCTGGTCTATGGGAACATCTCCCAGCAGCAAAATAGTATCTTGTCCGGGGGTAAAATCAAAAATTTGGTCGGTGTCAGCGGTGGTAAAACCATCACCAGCCTCTAACACAAAGGTATCATTTCCCGTCCCTCCTACTAGGGTATTACTTCCGGCATTTCCGAATAGTATATTATTACCCTCGTCTGCTAAAATCAAATCATTTCCCAGTCCGCCATAGATGGTATCATCCCCCTCGCCACCGCTAATAATATCATCACCGAGTCCGCCAAAAATCAGATCATTTCCCAGTCCGCCACCAATTTGATCATCATCAATTCCCCCATATAAGGTATCATTTCCCGGTCCGCCAAAGATGGTATTTTCTCCAGCATCTCCAAAGATTAAATCATTACCTTCTCCCCCCCTAATAATATCAGCACCTTGTCCACCATAAATCAGATTATTTCCCCCATCTCCATCAATAACATCATTTCCCGGTCCCCCAAAGATAGTATCATTTCCCAGTCCTCCTGATAAGATATCATTCCCAGCATTTCCAAAGATTAAATCATCACCTGCATTACCTTCGATATAGTCATCTCCCTGACCGCCATATAAGGTGTCATTTCCTCCCCCTCCAAATATTTGATCATCCCCCTGGTTTCCATAAATTAGTGCTGGGTCTACTAAACTTCGGACTGTATCATTTCCAGACCCTAGAAATACTCCCAGAGGAAACACCCCTAATTGATTCTCAAAAAAGGTGATATCTACGGGGTTATCATCTCCGACAAGGCGCAGCAAGCCAGTAATTGGGTCAGTTTCAGGTCTTAATACCATAGTTAATTAGGCGATCGCATTTCATCACTAACAGGGAACAGGGTATCATTTTTTCTCCCCATCCACAACTGATCAATAGTCACAAACTCATATCTTTGTTTTAATAATTCAGGAATTACCTTAGCGCTAGTTTCTGCTACCTTACAGCCACCAAAATAGCCATCATGAAGGACAATGATAGACCCATTTTTAGTCTGTCGCAAAATGCGATCGCTCACCACCTCGACCCCCGGCTCTACCCAATCTTCAGGAACCACAGACCACATCACGGTTCGATAGTTCCAATTATTCAGAAGTTGTAAAGTTTTCCCAGTAAAAAAACCATTGGGGGGACGCACATATATAACTTGATTTTCTGGCAATCCACAAATCTGACAAATTGCCGATTGAGTTCGGTCTAAACTTAACTTTAATTCCTGTTTATTTAACCGGGTAAAAGACTTATGCTGATAACCATGAATCCCCAGACCATGCCCGCGTTTATAGACTTCTTGAGCAATATTAGGATATTTTTCGACTAATATTCCCAACCAAAAAAAACTAGCTTTAATCTGATAGTAGTCTAAAACTTCCAATAATTCTAAAGTATATTGAGGATGGGGGCCGTCATCTATAGTTAGGGCGATTTGTCGTTGAGATAAATTCCCACTCCATAAACAATTAGGAAAACCGAATTTTAACAGATGGTATAAAACTGGATACAAAAAAGCTAATTGTGGTTTAATTTTAGATGCCATGTTACAAATTTCCTTACTCGTAATCTACAAACAGTTATTGACTTAATGAACTCAGGCAGAACTCTCACCCTCAGCCAGACCAGTAGCCCACACGGACTCTATAGCTTATTGTAATAGTTGATCGGCACCATTAACATAGGATTTGCGAAAAACAAGAGTTTGATCTATAATCATACTTAGACCAACTGTAGCAAAGTGATTATCAATGTATTTTGACCAATCATACTGGCGTACACAAATCCTGAAAATTCAACAAGATGATGTAGTAGTTCGTTTGCACAATTCCCTCCACAGTGATCAATTAATTTCACGGGTGGCTAAACCCGAAGCAGAAACCAATGGCAGAATACCCCAATTATCCTTAACATCCTCGTTAAACCCTGGATTTAGGGAACAATGGCGACACCAACTCCCGGAACATATTTTTACCAGAAAAGAAGGCGAAGAACCCCAACAAACAGTCCTAGAGATATTTAAAGTATCCCAGCAGAAACTATTAATTTTAGGGAAACCAGGAATCGGAAAAACCACCCTACTTTTGAAATTAGCCAGAGATTTAATTAAAATCGCCGAAGAAGACTCAGATAGTGCTATCCCGATTGTATTTGAATTAGCTACTTTGAACAATCCTAAACAATCTATTGATAGTTGGCTGGTTGAAGATTTAAAAAATCGCTATAATTTACCAAGATTTATTGCCAAAAAATGGCTGAAAAATGGTAAAATACTGCCTCTTATTGATGGATTACAACAAGTACCTTTTGAGAAACTAAGTGAGTTTTTCAATGTTCGAGATGGAGTAGTTTGTTGTCGTGATGACCACTATTTACAATCGGGAAAAACTATTGATTATTTACAAGGATTAGTGTATTTACAACCATTAACTGCTCAGGAGATTCA
>NZ_PKGG01000292.1:0-5321 GCF_046480465.1 Arthrospira sp. PCC 8006 | reverse complement strand
GTGTCGGGGAGTCGCCAATCGTCAACCCGTAAATCGTCCGGGTGCAACAGAGGAAAAGCGATCGCCTCTAGCTCCCCACACAACCCTAGACTTTTCGCCGCCACTAGGGTCGGGACTAAATCCCATTGTACCCCTAACACTTCTACCATTGCCCTATCGAGAGCAAAAACGTCCTCAGAGGCTCCTAGCAAGCCCAACAAGCGCGGTTCACCGTTACTCGGACCATTTCCCTCATGGGCGATAATACCATCAATAATCGTCAATTCTGGGGCGATCGCTCTAGCAGTTTCTACCAACATTCTACCAAAGCGATCGGCATCTTTTCCCGCTTCCATGTGCCACCAGGCCTTCATTTTCCCCGGAACACAACCAAACAGGTTTTTCACCCCCAGAGTCATTGTTAGCTGGGTGTGAGATTTCACCTTGGGGAGGTTAATCACAACGTCCGCTTCCATAGCCTCCCGACTTAACCGCAGGCGATCGAACTCTTGGGTATCCGTTGAATACTGGCGACCGTGAAATTCCACCACCGGTAAGTCTAACTCCCTAATTAGGGGTAAATAACCGTTGGCTTTCGCTACCCCCAAAGCACTCCCAAAAGCTGGACTATCCCCTAAAAATGGCTGACCACCTACTTCCTTCACTAACCTAGCCACCGCCGCCACCAATTCCGGACGGGTTACACATTCTTTAGTCGGACGAGAACCCGTTAATAAGTTCGGCTTTAATAAAACGCGATCGCCTGGCTTTACCCATCTTCTCACACCTCCCCAAGGTTCTAACAAGGCTTCCAAAGAATGGCGCAAGGCTGAGGGTTCATAGGAACTTGCTCGAATTAAACTTACTGAAGACATGATTTTAATATGAGACGCACCCGCCAATTAACTTAACTACTGCTGTACTCCAATTTTACCCGCTGCTCCCCTTTGTAAGGCGGTTACCCTCTGAGCATTAGTGAAAGTAGCTTGATCTCGAATTTGAGGAAGTGGCGGCTTCACTTCTACCTTACTCACCTTAGCCATACACACCAAAACCGTTTGATCAATTAAGTGCAAAGTTACCCACCGTTGTGATAACATTTGGGGCAATTTTTGGGCTAATTCCGTGGCAGAAATTGGCATACTGAACGTTTCAACTTGACCACTTTCATAGTAAAATGAGATCTGTGGCTCCCCTGTCTCTACCTGCATTGTCGCAAAAGAACCTTTAGGCATGATTGTTCCCTCAATTCAATTAATGTCTTGACACTATGAGGCTGAAGATACGAGAGTTTAAATTGTAATCGTTTTCGGTTGATTTCGTCAAACTTTCCCAGATGTGGCGATCGCACCAAATCACTAAAAATACCCCTAAACTACTTAAAGCCTAGTAGGAGGCTACTAGGCTCTAAACCGACTGAGTAAACTCAGTTGACTCAAGCAGACGTTGGTTAAGTTACTCAGAAAAATGATAGGATCTAAATTTGGTTAACAAAATTTGCAACAACTCTGACTCAGGGAACTCACCTTTAAATCAAGCCGATACAGGCTCCGTTTATAGCACCGATCCCAAACAAACTCAACTTACGAGAGCCTTCAGGCCGGGAGTTGACCCCTTTGACGATGCTAACAAGTTATAGCTCGAACGCACTGTTCAGACGCTGCAATTGGACTCAAGCGGGCGGACACAGGCTTCAAGTCCGAACTGGGTTACTCAAAGAATTTACTTCTTCTTGTGTCCTCATAGTGCTAATATAGCACCATTTTCTGAGTAGGCAAGCATAATTTACAAAGTTTTACAATAGCCATGACAATAGCGATCGCCAAACAGGTAGCAACACTATTCTATGGAGATTCAAGAAAGCTAACCGAGATGCGATCGCCCAATTGTAAACCCAATTCCTCAGTGAGCCCCCCGCGCAACTCAATCACCTTGTCCACCATCACATCAGTAGGTCCATAGGTCGGACAAGGTTCAGCCTCGCAGGGGAGAGCATTAACCTGAATATAACGAACCACCCCATCGCGCATAAAAACCATATCCAAAGGAATCTTGCAGTTTTTCATCCAAAACCCCACCAACTCCGGGCGATCGAAAACAAATAACATACCGCGATCGTCAGGAAGGAAAGTCCGAAACATCAACCCCAAAGCCTGTTGTTGGGGAGTTCTCGCCACCTCAAGCTGAATTTCGCGATCGCCAATCATAGCTTTAGCCGTAATCGGTAGCATTTGACCCTGATTAAAAACCTGCGCCATATCCTGATCAAACTGATCAGCAGGGACGGATATCCTATGGGTATCACAGCCTACCAACAAGCAAGTAATAGTCACACAACTTAACCCCAACCGCCGCCAATCCATCACCCACCGCCCAGACCCGCCGCCAGCCTTCGTGATCAGACTTACACTCAAGGTAAAAATCGACCTAGGTATCTCGCAAAACATATCCTACACCTCTAACAGTCTGAATCAATCGTTTTTCCCCTTCCTCCTCAATTTTGAGTCGCAAATAGCGGATATAAACCTCAATCACATTAGACTCTCCCAAAAAATCATATCCCCAGACATTTTCCAGGATCTGTTCACGAGTCAAAACTTCCCGGGGATGTTCCATTAAATATTTCAGCAAATCATATTCCTTCATAGTTAAATCGATCGCCCGATGGTTACGAATAGCCCGTCTCGTAGCCAAATCCAAGACCAAATCCCCAAACCGCAACATATCCAACTGATTATCTTCAGATTTTAGATATAGCTTCACCAAATCCAGGAACCCCTCACAGCGATAGGGTTTGAGAAAATAATCATCAGCCCCTGATTCCAAAGCCGCCACCCGGTCATCAACCGTATCACGAGCCATAAATATCAATATAGGCGCAGTACAGCCCATTTCCCGGAGATGGCGACACAGAGACAATCCCGACTCTCCCCCCAGCATCCTATCTATCACAATCAAAGCCGGTTGCACTTCCATCACCTGATGTAAACCCATCGCGGTATTGTGAGCCACTACCGGATAGTAACCGGACTCATGCAAGTCATTACTGATATTTTCAGCCAACAGTTGATCACTTTCAATAATCAATATTGAAGCACGGGAATCTAGGGCGATCGCATTCATACGGCAATAGTTATTAACAGTAGAAAACTAATTGATTCGACTCTTGTGCCTCAAGGTAGTTCCACAGAAGTAGGTTTCGCGATATGAGGCAGTCCCCAGCCTAGTTTTTCCCGCAAAATTTGGAAAAATTCCGGTGGTTTCAGACGAATAAAACGAGCCGGAAAAGGCGATCGCTCTACTCGGACGTGMTATTCTGGTAGAACATAACATCCCCCATTGCCATCAACCACCATCACCAATTGATTCGGACTAGCCGGATAAATACTCACCACTTCCCGGTCTGCATAAACCAGAGCCCGCGAAGCCAAAGAGTGGGGACAAATTGGCAACAATTGCATAACCCCCACCCCCGGCGTAACCACTGCTCCCCCCGCCGACAGACAATAAGCAGTGGACCCAGTCGGAGTAGAAATAATCACCCCATCAGCAGCAATATCAACCGGAGCATGGCGACCTATTTCTATTTCAAAATGGCACATACAGGTCATTGGTTCCCGGTGTAGCACCATTTCATTTAAACATAGAGCCTCCCAGAGCAAACTTTCCTGGTTAAATACCCGCACCAATAGCATTGTGCGTTCCTCAACCAAATATTCCCCAGCCAAAACCGCTTCTAAGGCTTGGGGTAACTGATTTAGATAAGTTTCCGTCAGAAATCCCATGTGGCCTGTATTTACCGCCAACATCGGAATACCCTGGGGCGCTAATTGTCGGGACGCAGACAGAACCGTACCATCTCCCCCCAGGACAATAGCAAGGCTCATATCGCGATCGAACTCTGGCGGCGCTAACCCCTCGATCGCAGTATGACACAGAGGGCGATCCGGATTGGAATAACCCAAAATCCCCCCCATTCCCGTAGCTACAAAAACATCCCAACCCAGGTTGGTCAACTTGTCCTTTAATTCAATTGCACTGCGACAAGCAGCAGCCTTAGCATCGTTATAAAGAATCCCTACTTTTGGCACTGGGATAAACTTAATAATGGTTGATCAACAATCAGTGGGGCAAATTTACTTAGCGCCCCATTTTACCACAATCAGCAAAATACTTGACTGATTGATTCTACTAGCCTACTACAACATCAGCCTACAGCCAAATACTCTTACGATTTGAACGGGCTGCGCTTTTGTTTACGTTTTTTCTGTTTTTCTCGTTCATATTCCAACTCTTTCAGTTTTTTCATGATCCGACCAAAGTATTCTTGTAGGTAACTTTCCAGCGTCGTATTTTCTTCTGGGTTCATACCCAATATCTGATACGTCTCATCCATTGACGCTTTCAGAGGTTGACCCGTTGCGAGAACTTCCACAAACGCCAGCCGATCTGAAATATTCAGACTCCACTGGAAAAATCGAGTAACTTTGCGGACAATGCGGACAATGCTGTTAGGTGTGCGCGTGACTCTCGCTTGTTTCCCTGACAGTCTTTCGCACAAGCGGATAATTTCATCCGCTGTCCAAGCCCTCGAACCCACCACCGGAAACGTTTTATTCTCAGCTTCAGGGACGGATAACGCCCGGATCGTGATTTTAGCGATATCCTGAGTATCCATATAGGCGATCGGAGAACTTACCCCTGGAACCCATACAGACTGACCATCTAAAATCGGGATCGCAAATTGACCAATTAAGCCTTGCAAAAAGCCACAGGGTCTCAGAATTGTATATTTAAGGCCAGATTCAGCTAAAAACTTTTCTGTACAGCGTTTAATCTCTAATAATGGCACTTGCGTATATTTTTCCGCATCCAAGAACGAAAAAAACACGAATCTCTCTACCCCAGCCGCTTTAGCCGCCTGAATTAGCGCCACTTTCCCTTTCCAGTCTACATCTTTAATACTTAAGGAATCTGTCGGGCGCGCCGTCGCCGCATCAATTACCACCTTTACCCCCTCTAGCGCCGGTTTTAACGTTTCTGGATCACATAAGTCTCCCGGAACCAGCTCTGCACCCCACTCTTTCAGGAAAGCAGCTTTTTTGTAACTACGCGCTAAACAACGGACCTGGTAGCCTTCATCTAATGCTCGGCGGGCTATCTGTCTACCTAGAGTACCTGTGGCACCAACAATTAATAATGTCATGAATAACCAATATGGGGCTTAAACTTTACCTAAAATATTATCAAAGATTCTCTCATTTTTTTACAAAACTTCATAATTTGCTCAGATTAGAGCCCTACCCCTACCACACCACTAGCGCTAATGGCCATTACTACCA
>NZ_PKGG01000006.1:0-66263 GCF_046480465.1 Arthrospira sp. PCC 8006 | reverse complement strand
GGTTCAGGWKYCGGTTCCGGTTCAGGTTCAGGAGTCGGTTCSGGTTCGGGTTCAGGAGTCGGTTCCGGTTCCGGTTCAGGTTCCGGTTCAGGAATCGGTTCCGGTTCGGGTCTAGAAATATCAGGATCTAAGATAGTAAATGTAACTGTAGATTGACTTCCTAAAGTTGCGTCATCAGCGGGATTATTTAAACTTAAAGTGAAGGTTTTATCCCCTTCTCTTTCGTTATTATTAATAATCTCAACGCTAATGGTTTGGCTGGTTTCTCCCGGCGCAAAAGTTAGGGTTCCTGATACGGGTATGTAATCAATGTTAGCAATAGCAGTACCATCAGCGGTAGCAAAATCTATGGTAATTTCACCATGACTTCCTTCTGTACGTTCTACCGTAATGCTGGCGGTTCCAATATCTTCTACTTCGATATCTGTGAACTCTAAATTGAACACACCCGGATTAGGAATATCATTATCAATAATCTTAAATGTTAGTGTATCACGATCGCCTAAAGTTAAATCACCAGTAGGATTACTGAGAACTATCTGAAATTGCTCCGTATCTTCTACTTCATTGTCATCGATAACTTCAAGGGTAATATGTCTGCTATCCTGACCGGAAGCAAAAATCAGCGTGCCGCTAGTAGCGATGTAATCTTCTCCGGCGATCGCTGTATCATCTACCGTCGTATAATCTACAGTTCCTTGCTCATCAATATTTCCCGTTCTTTCTACTGTAATTATAACAGTTCCTGCACTTTCAATAACTTCGATTTCATCCATACTAAACCCTACAATTCCCAGGTCACTATCTATCTCTGGAGTCGGTGTGGGTACGGGTGTGGGTACGGGTGTCGGTACGGGTGTCGGTGCGGGTGTCGGTACRGGWGTCGGTTCCGGTGTCGGTTCCGGTGTCGGTTCCGGTGTCGGTTCCGGTGTCGGAGTTGGTAAAACTGTAGATTCTGGTGTGGGTTCTGGTGTCGGTGTGGCTTCATCTGAAGGGAAGATAGTAGCCTTAAAACTATCGCTATTTACATTTTTCAGAATCGCCAAAAATTCGTTAGTAGCGCGGTCTTGAATAATTGTATCTGTAGCATATACACCGGAACCCTGATAAATATTTAAAGATTCAAAAGTGAGATCATGTAATAAAACAATCGAGTCTTTATTAATATCAAAATCCATAATAAAATTGGTTCTATCATGGGTAAATCCTCCTGTATTTAAACCAATATAAAACCAGTTATTTCCTTCTCCACCTGTGAGAGTATCAGAACCTTCATCGCCAATTAGTGTATCATTTCCGCGATCGCCAAATAATAAGTCATCCCCTTTACCGCCATAAAGGAGATCATTACCCTGACCGCCATATAGAGTATCATTACCTTGATTTCCAAATAATGTATCATGGTCGCGATCGCCAAATAACAGGTCATCACCACGATCACCAAATAGCACATCATTGCCTTTTCCACCTCTAAGCGTATCATCCCCCTGACCGCCATAGAGGGTATCATTACCCTGATTTCCATGTAAGAAATCATTACCTTCATTTCCGCCAATAATATCATCGCCATCTAAACCATAGACCGTATCATCTCCCCCTAAAGCAAAGATGATATCATCGAATTCTGTACCTAGGATAAAATCCGAGTTCTCAGTGGGTTCTGATGAAACTTGACCCAAAGTTAAGACAGTTATGGAATTGTGCGCCTGAATACCAGTGGCTGTGGAAATCGGATCAGGGGAAATTCCCGTAGTATCTGACTGAGGATCCGGATTAAAACTAAAATTTTCAAACTCAAAGGCAGTAAAACTCATGGGTGCAAAAAGGGTAAGTTTCAACGGCTAAACAGAATAGCGATCGCGCTTAATTCTGTTTTCAACTTGCACCCCTAATATCCGGACAATTAGTTAGCGTAATTTTCCGGTTGAGTTATCGAACCAGGAATTATTGACGGTTTTTTAGATTAAATATTTCTTACCAACAGCGCAACTGTCAGTGTAGTTATGACCATCAATTCCTTAAAACTTAGGATACCCTCCTAGGACGAATAAATATACAATAGATTGAGAAATTAACGGAATTCTGGTCTAATGAATATTACCCCCACCCCTGTAGACGAAAATGGCTGGCAAAAACAACTAGATCGCTTTGTCGAAAATCACCATCCACAACTCGCCGCCTTAGCTTGGGGGGTTCACCTGGAAGGAGAAAGCGAACCGGGAACTTTAGGTATTGACCTAAAGCCAACTCCTCACTTTGTTTTTTGTCCCAAATCAGCCATTGAACTCCTCAACAAAAATGCGGATAATAAATTACAGGAAATCCTCGGAATTATTGACGGATATAAACCCGAGATAGAAGTTTTGATGATTTGCATTAGTCCAGATCGGATTAAATTAATTTATTTTCAGCCGGAGTTGCCACCGCCGGATTATTATGCTAAAATAGACAAAGACAAAAAGTTTCTCATGAGCGAACTTGAACAAGCTATGAGGGAACTAATAAAACTCCCAGAAAATCTATAAAGTTGTTGGGGGCTAAGTTTCGGTTTTTTAATTAAATCCTGGTAAATTTTACGCCCCTACAATTTCCAATCAGGACACATCTGAGATTCTGGACCCCCAGGATGCACAGCACAATTGATGCCATCCTGACCATAAAAATAGCGACATATTTGGCAGGAATGATTTGCCTGTAATTCTTTTTTAAAAATTTGATATCTATGATTAATTATCCGATAATATTGACGGGCTTGAGGATAATTAGGATTGCAGATAAGCGTGTGTTCAAGAGCTTGAATTGCTGACTTATAAAGTTTCACTATTTGCAGTGCATACTTATCGGGTTGACTTTTAGAGATAAAACAGACATCAATAATTTTGACAATTAAGAAAAAATAGTTAAACCAGGCTTGAGCAGAATTAACTGTGGGTTGAGATTTAGCAGCCACTGTCACCCATTTAATGGTCTGCAAAAGTTCTTTAGTTCGCCAGGGTTTACTGACATAGGCTTCGGCGTGTTTAATGCCTTCATATACAGCCAGATTCTGTTCTTGTCCCGTTAAAAATATAACTGGGATATTTTGAGTGTCAGGGTTGGATTTAATCAGACGACAGGTTTTGTAGCCATCCAATTTAGGCATCACCACGTCCAACAAAATCACATCTGGACACACCTGCTGTAACTTATCTAAAGCCTCCAACCCATCAGAGGCGGGGATGACTTCCAAACCACTCCAGGTTAATTGGTAGGACAGACATTCTCTTTGGGTAAGGGAGTCTTCAACCAGTAAGACAGTATTCATGACACGAGGGGTCTAGTTTAATAAAAATGGTGCGCTACCTAACTCTACTCTGAATTCCCTATTTAAGAGGTGATCCATTAGTGGCCCTGTAACGCACCCAACTTCTCCGAATACTTATAGTTTACCCAGTTTAGTTCCTTTTACGATCGCTCTGTTACCAATTCCGGCCCAGTTGTATCCCATCAATACCAAGTCCACCACCCAAGGGTAATATTAAATTCTGTCGCTTTTCACACTTTTTTCACAGTTTTCTGAAATAGTAAATTAGTGATGAAGCGAAAACGCTATTATACCATGAACGCTGTGGTTTTAGCTAATTATATGATTAATTTATTGGCTGATTTAGATACCCCAATTGAGTATTACTAATACTTTCCCCAAAATCCCCCAAAACCATAGGGATAAATTATAATAGATATTAATGGCTCATTAAACTATCAAGTGAGGCAACGACATGAAAACACTGAAACTGGAAATTCAGAAAGTTTCACCCTGTTTATTTCAATTATTGCGGGACTATTCGCCTAAGCCACTGGTGGATGGAATTTTGTTTACAATTGATGGCGATAGTTACGACACACTGATGGTTGCTGATAAAATTAGCAGTCTAGTTGCACCCCCTTGGAGTCTAAAGGAAGTGTAAGATCAGATGCGATCGCTACCAGGTTAAACATCACTACGACAAACCAACTTTAACATAACTTAACCTCAGTTGTAATCAAGGGAGGAACCCTAATAGAGCGATCGCATAATTTAGCCCCTACTCACCACTCAATTAATAAACACCCGAAAGCCCAGTTGTATATCCCCCTAAATTTGTCTAGGGGGAATTGTTGACTCAGTAACTATCTACCTTTAGCCCCTGCCTTTTTCTTAGCCGCCTTAGCCGCCTTTTTCGCGGCTTTTTCGGCTGCTAATTTAGCTTCTCGTTCCTGTTCTTTTTCCTCAGCCAACTTATCTAAATAATAGTGATAATCTCCCAGATAAACCCGAAACTCACCATCACGAATTTCCACAATTTTGTTAGCCACCTGAGAAATAAAGTAACGGTCATGGGAGACCAGCAAAACCGTTCCCTCATACTCCTGTAAAGCTGATTCCATCATTTCCTTAGCCGGAATATCCAAGTGATTAGTTGGTTCATCCAAAATCAACAAATTCACCGGTTGCAGCAACATTTTAGCCAAAGCCAGCCGCGCCTTTTCACCACCACTCAAAGAACCAACTTTTTTAAATACAGTTTCACCACTAAACAAAAACCGACCGAGGAGGGTGCGGACTTCCTCATTTTTCCAGTCGGGAACCTCATCATGGATAGTTTCCATAACTGTTTTACTCAAGTCTAAGGCTTCCGCTTGATTTTGTTCAAAGTAACCCGGAATCACATTATGTTTTCCTAGGGATACAGTTCCTTCGCTGGGGGTTTCCAACCCCATAATCATGCGAAGTAAGGTAGATTTACCGCAACCATTAGGACCCAGAAAAGCTATGCGATCGCCTCTCTCAATCAGCAATTCTGCCCCCAAAAACAGAATTTTATCATCATAGGTATGCACCAAATCTTTAATATTCACCACATCCCGACCACTACGAGGAGCCGGTGGGAAGTGGAATTTCAGCGTTTTTAAAGAAGCTGTAGGAGCCTCAATTTTTTCGATTTTATCTAACTGTTTTTCGCGACTTTTAGCTTGGGTGCTACGGGTCGCACTCGCCCTAAATCTTTCTACAAATWCCTGTTGTTTTTCGAGTTCCTTTTGCTGGCGTTCATAGGCACTTAATTGAGCCGCCTCAGCCTCAGCCTTTTGTAGCAAATAAGCGGAATAATTACCTAAATAAGTCCGAGAAACTCCCCGTTCAGTTTCCACAATTTGAGTACAGAGACGGTCTAAAAACTCCCGGTCATGGGAAACAATTACCATCGGGGTAGTTAAACCCTTGAGGTAAATTTCTAGCCATTCGATAGTTTCTAGGTCGAGGTGGTTTGTCGGTTCGTCCAGTAGCAGTAAATCTGGTTCTTGCAGAAGAATTTTACCTAAACTCATACGCATTTGCCAGCCACCACTAAAGGCGCTAACTAAGCGATCGCCATCTTCCGAGTCAAACCCCATTTCCGGTAAAATCTTCTCAATTTTAGCTTCTAAGCCGTAGCCATCAAGAGATTCAAATTTACGTTGGAGTTTATCCAATTTATGAATTAACTCATCGAGGCGATCCGGATCAGCCGTTTCCATCTCTCGCTGAACTTCTCCATAAGCTGCATGGGTGGCGTTAGCCTCATCAAAAACCGTCCAAAACTCTTCTCGGACGGTGCGCGCTGGATCAACTTCAAATTCCTGGGTTAAATAAGCGATATGTAGACTTGATGGCTTAATAACTTCCCCTGATGTGGGTTCAATTTCTCCGGCTATAATTTTCAGTTGGGTAGACTTTCCCGCCCCATTTACCCCCACTAAACCAATGCGATCGCCTGGTTTAACTTCCCAGTTAATATCTTTAAGAATAGTACCTGTGGGATAGATTTTGCTAATATGTTCTAGTCGCAGCATCAACAGTCTCCTAGGACGAAAATATGTTCAACAGTGGGGCCAGGAAATCTTGACAGGGGAAACTAACTGACAACCGTGTACGGGCGGCGGTTTCTCCATTAGATCCGTTTCCTAGGAAGATTATGCAATATCTTCCTACATTGCCATCAAAGCCAAAAATCACATACCCGCATTCGATCTTAACAAAAATCAACCATTTCTGGAGTCATGGCTAAAGGTTATCAAATTAGGGGTTGGTTGTTGACGAATTTTCTGCACCTTGTCGCTGCTGGTAAACTGCTTTAGCATCTTTAATGGTAGCCTCGAACACTGTCGGGTCCCAGGGCTTAGTAATGCACTGAAACAATTGCGCCGCCTCTAAATTTTCGCCGGACGCTTCTAGAGTTTCTGGGGAGTATCCACTCAGCAAAATCCTAATTGTGTCTGGAAAAAGGGCCACAGTTTTACTGAGAAACTCAAGTCCGGTCATTTCTGGCATACTCTGATCCGAAATTATGATCGCCATTTCCCCTTCAGTTTCCAGTAATTGTAAAGCCTCCGTTGGGCTATCTACTCGAAATACCTGAAATTCACGGCGAAATATCCGATACAGCAAATCGAGGTTATCGGGTTCGTCATCAACTACCATCAGTTTGAGTTTGTTTTTACCCATTTCTCAACATCAGACTGCACTTGCACTGTTTGCTATCTCGGGAGTAATGGTGCTGTTTTTCCACTCAGCTCTGTTTCCCGTAACACGATCGCAGAACCCCCCCCGACTAGAAACCGGGTTCCTTGGTTAAATCTTTGATGAGGAACGAAAAATTCTCACATCAACCCGGTTTATTTTCCCCAATCATAGTTGATCTTTGGTTACAAAAGAGCGATCGCCATTATTATACAGATGCAGGAGTAGTTGATTCTGCTAATTGTGCCAATCGTTCCTGTTGGTCCTGAATCACACAGGCTTGGATCAAATCTCCTATTCCCCCTTCCAATACTGGGGCTAGGGAAAAATTATGACCTAGACGATGGTCTGTCACCCGATTATCCTTATAGTTATAGGTGCGGATTTTTTCCGACCTCGAACCTGTCCCCACCTGCGATCGCCGCATAGAAGTCACAGCATCCTGTTGTTCCCGCAGTTTAGCCTCGTATAACTTAGCCCGCAAAATCTGCATAGCCCGTTCCCGGTTTTTTAGCTGACTGCGTTCTTCCGTACAGAATACCCGAATACCCGTCGGTTTGTGGAACAAATCAACTGCCGTTTCCACCTTGTTTACGTTCTGACCCCCTGCACCTCCCGATCTAGCCGTGGTCATCTCAATATCTTTAGCGTCAATTTGCACTTCCACATCATCAACTTCTGGCATTATTGCCACCGTTGCCGTCGAAGTATGAACCCTCCCCCCTGCTTCCGTTACTGGCACTCGCTGGACTCGATGAACTCCCGCTTCAAATTTAAGCTGACTATAAACGCGATCGCCTTGAATTTCCAGAATCGCCTCTTTAAATCCCCCCATATCAGCCAGGGACTCACTCAGTAGCCTTACCCGCCAACCCTTAGTTTCAGCATAGCGGGAATACATCCGCACCAAATCCCCCGCCCAAATACTTGCCTCATCCCCGCCAGTACCTGCCCTAATCTCTAACATGATATTTTTATCATCATTAGGATCTTGGGGCAGCAAGAGAATTTTCAGCCGTGTTTCCAACTCTTGCAACTTTGTAGTTAGTTCTTCCACCTCCAAAGCTGCCATTTCTTTCATTTCCTTGAGTTCAGGATCATTCCCTGTCTCTCGGAGGATTTGTTTAGCCCCCGCCAACTCCGTCTGAGTTGTTTTCCACTCCTGATAGGCATTAACCACATCTTCTAGGGAAGATCTAGTTTTAGCTACCCGTTGAAATTCGTCAGGATCTGTCGCAATCTCAGGATCCGCTAATCTCAGAGTTAGCTCTTGAAAGGTTTGCTCAACAGATTTAAGTTTATCTAGTAAATAAGTTTCTGCCATCGTTCGGTTGCCTCTTGTCAGTAGTCGGTTGTCGAAGCATAATTTCGCCAAAAAAATTGTCTCTGCTTCCGTGTTTAACCCAGCGTATAAGGATATAGTGAACTACCCCACCCTGCCGCCCTAGAGGATGGGGCTTCCTGATTCAACGGGAACTGCATCTAACAAAACTGATGTTTTGCCAGGTTGTCTTACACTCCCTCCACAGGCAGTATCGCTGGTTCCCAACGACAATACTTGTACTGAGCATAGTCGAAGTATCCGCAAGGCTTCATTTCTGATATTTTGTGCCGCGTTGACATCTCGATCATGGCAAGTCCCACAATGTTGACATTGCCATTGACGAATATCTAACGACAAACTATCTACTCGGTTGAGGCAAACGTGACAGGTTTTAGAGGATGCAAAAAAACGGTCAACCTCAATATAGGTTTTTCCTTCCCACTCCGCTTTATATTTAAGCATTGTGGTAAACATTCCCCAGCCTACATCACTAATCGCCTTGGCTAGTTTGTGGTTTCTTACCATCCCTTTTACATTCAGATTCTCTACAGCAATAACTTGGTTTTCGTTGACTATCTGGCGGGATAGTTTGTGTAGAAAGTCCTCACGGCAACGGGCAATCTTGCCATGAACCTTAGCTACTTTTTGTTTGGCTTTAGTTCTATTCTGACTACCCTTTTGCTTCCGGGATAGTTTTTGTTGTTGGCGTTTAAGGTTACGGTGATGTTTGTCGCCATGACGGGGATTATCATACTTTGACCCATCACTGGTAATGGCGAAATGAGTCAATCCAACGTCAATGCCAACCGCTTTACCTTCGGTAGACTGACTCGGAGTTTCTTTCCCATCATCCACCAATACCTAAGCATAGTATTGTTCATCAGAATTTTGGGAGACAGTTACAGTTTTGATTGTCCCTTCAAATTCTCGATGACGATGGCAGTAGACTAGCCCAATCTTCCCAGGTAGTTTGATATAGTCTCCCTCAAACTTAACGTTGGCGGGATAACTTAATGACTGCCGACCATGCTTTGACTTGAAACGGGGCAATTGCGCCCGCTTCTCAAAGAAGTTTTTGTAGGCAGTGGAAAGATTGAGAGCAACAACTTGCAAGGACTGGGAATAGGCATCCGTTAGCCAAGGGTATTCCTTTTTTAACCCTGGCAACAGACCCTGGATATATCCACGAGATAATCCTTTGCCTGTCTTGAGATATGTTTCTTGGCATAGGTTGAGTGCCAAATTCCAATACCAACGACAGCATCCAAAGGCCTTGGCGAGAGATGCTTTTTGGTCGTCGGTTGGGTAGATGCGATACTTGTACCCCTTATACATTATCGTTATTTGCTGTTGCCGACAACATTGTAGCTGATCATCCGAGGATTCGCGATCGCTCAGTTTGTTTATTGGTTGCTATTCATCCCCTCCCTGCAAGCGAGGAAGGGGAATTCCGCAACATTTTGTTAAAATAACTAATCCACTATACTCGGATAATCTCGATGGCACAGACTCTACTTTTTAATGCACTGCGTCAAGCCACTGACGAAGAAATGGCTCGCGATCCTGCTGTATTGGTTCTAGGGGAAGATGTAGGTCACTATGGTGGTTCCTACAAAGTGACCAAAGACTTGCATAAGAAATATGGGGATCTGCGAGTTCTCGATACCCCCATTGCAGAAAATAGTTTTACAGGGATGGCCGTTGGTGCGGCTATGACCGGACTGCGACCCATCATCGAAGGGATGAACATGGGATTCCTGCTGCTGGCTTTCAACCAAATTGCTAATAATGGTGGAATGCTGCGCTACACTTCCGGGGGTAACTTTAAAATGCCTTTGGTAATTCGTGGACCCGGCGGGGTGGGTCGTCAATTGGGAGCGGAACACTCTCAACGCCTAGAGTCCTATTTCCAAGCGGTTCCCGGTCTCAAAATTGTCGCCTGTTCTACTCCCTATAATGCTAAGGGTCTACTCAAATCGGCAATTCGGGATGATAACCCGGTTTTGTTCTTTGAGCACGTGCTGCTGTATAACCTCAAGGAAGATCTACCGGAAGAGGAATATTTGGTTCCTCTTGACCAGGCGGACATTGTGCGATCGGGTAAGGATGTGACGATTCTTACCTACTCTCGGATGCGACATCATGTGATGCAGGCAGTCCCGGCTATGGTGAAACAGGGTTTTGACCCGGAAGTGATTGATTTAATTTCCCTCAAGCCTTTAGACCTGAATACCATTGGCGAGTCGATTCGGAAAACTCACCGCGTGATTATTGTGGAAGAGTGCATGAAAACCGGGGGAATTGGGGCGGAACTGACTGCCTCGATTAATGATAATTTCTTTGATGAACTTGATGCTCCTGTGTTGCGACTTTCCTCCCAGGATATCCCTACGCCCTATAATGGGATGTTGGAAAGGTTGACTATTGTACAGCCGGAACAGATTCTCGAAGCGGTTCAGAATATGTTATCCCATCAGGTGTAGCTCCATGGGTTCCGCGTCTGGACTTCTGGGTTGGGTTGGGTGCAGTTCCATAGCTTTCCTGGTAGTTCGACGTGGGATCAGGTTTTAATGGTAAAATGAGTCGTTAATCTTTCCCGATTTTGAATTCAGTATGCGAAAACAGCGATCGCTCCTTTTCCTGATCTTGCTCCTGGTTATCACTTCCCTGATTATCTTGGTCCGGGTTCCTATTCGCCTGGGACTAGACTTGCGGGGTGGTTCTCAACTCACGATTCAGTTGCAAACCTCCGATGAGGTGCCACGCATTGATGAGCGGGTTTTGGAGGGAGTTCAGAGTGTCATCGAAAACCGTGTCAACGGTTTGGGTGTTTCTGAGGCTGTGGTGCAAACTGTAGGAGATGATCAGATTCTGGTACAACTCCCTGGTGTCAGTGACCCAGAACAAGCTGAACGGGTTCTGGGTGGGACTGCTCAGTTGGATTTCCGGGAACAAAGACCGGGGACGGAGGGAGAGCTGTTTGCAGAAATACAGGTGAATCGTGCATTAGATGCTGAGTTAAGTCAGGCGATCGCCACCGGAGACGATGCTAGACTCGAAGAACTCCTCCAACAACTCAATGAAAGTAATCAGGCGATCGCCTCGTTATATCAAGAACCTATAATTCGCGGTCAGCAGCTACAGGATGCCTTCCCACAACCTACTCAGGGCGGCAATGGTTGGGAAATTGTCCTGCGCTTTAATAATGAAGGTGGCCGAAATTTTGCCGAACTGACCAAAAATTTGGCAGGGACAGGACGCACTATTGGCATCTTTTTAGATGACAGTCTGTTAAGTTCTCCCACCGTTTCCGTGGAATTTGCCGATACCGGAATTACCGGGGGAAGTGCCGTAATTACAGGCAATTTTACCGCCGCCGAAGCTAACGATCTCGCCGTACAACTGCGAGGGGGAGCCCTTCCGGTTCCGGTGGAAATTGTCGAAAACCGCACCGTTGGCGCAACTCTGGGACGTGATAGCATTCAGCGCAGCATTTATGCCGGCAGTGGTGGCCTGATTTTGGTCCTAATTTTTATGGTGGCTTATTATCGCCTACCAGGGGCGATCGCTGATGTCGCTTTGGTGGTTTACGCCTTATTTACCCTAGCCATTTTTGCCCTCTTGGGAGTTACCCTCACCCTACCCGGAATTGCTGGGTTTATCCTTAGTATCGGTATGGCTGTTGATGCTAACGTCCTGATTTTTGAACGCACCCGCGAAGAACTCCGGGCTGGAAAAACTCTCTATCGTTCCGTAGAATCTGGTTTTTATCGGGCTTTTGGCAGTATCCTGGATGGAAATGTTACCACTGGTATTGCTTGTGTGGCTCTGTTCTGGCTGGGAACTGGACTCGTCAAGGGATTTGCTCTGACTCTGGGCTTGGGGGTGGCAGTGAGTATGTTTACCGCTGTTACCTTTAGCCGCACTCTCATGTTTACGGTGATTAGTTTACCTGAGTTCCGCAAGCCTGAATTATTTTGTCCAAATATTCCCAAGACTAATTAGGTTTGATGGTTTTTCTTAACTCTTGTGTTGCTCCTAAATTGTGGCTTGATCTGGAACTATGACTTTTAGTGTGACAAAACGGCGATCGCTTTGGTGGATAATTTCGGCGGCGGTTATCCTCACCGGAATAGTGGGGATGTTACTTTCCTGGACTAATCCTGATATTGGCGCACCAATACGCCCAGGACTCGACTTTGTGGGAGGAACTCGCCTCCAGTTGGAACTTGATTGCACTGTTGCTGGTAATTGTGATGGCCCCATTGAGATTAATCAGGTGCGGGAAGTTTTGCAGGCTCAGGACTTGGGTAGCAGTTCCATTCAACTTTTGGATAAAGACCCCATTCAACGCGATCGCCAAATTGTTTCCGTTCGTACTAAAAACCTCAATGTTGATGAACGAACTCAGCTAGAAGCAGCCTTACGAGAGGCGATCGGAGTTTTTGACCCCCTCGCTACCCAAATCGACACAGTAGGGCCAACTCTCGGCCGTCAAATCTTTATTTCTGGACTCAAAGCCTTACTGGTCGCCTTTGCTGGAATTACCCTCTATCTAACTTTCCGGTTCCAGTTTGACTATGCAGTATTTGCATTTGTCGCCCTATTCCATGATGTTTTTCTGACTATGGGGGTATTCTCCATTTTCGGTCTCGTTTTTGGCTTAGAAGCCGATACCCTCTTTTTAGTAGCCCTCTTGACAATTATCGGGTTTTCTGTTAATGACACCGTGGTAATTTACGATCGCATCCGGGAAATCTTGAAACAAATGCCTGATGCTTCTACCGGGGAAGTGGTGGATAATGCCGTTAATCAGACCTTGGCGCGATCTATCAATACCACAGTTACCACCATACTACCCCTGTTTTGTATTTTCCTGTTTGGCGGGGAAACTCTCAAATATTTCGCCCTCACCCTGATTATAGGCTTTATTGCAGGTTCCTACTCTAGTATTTTTATTGCTAGTACCCTCCTGGGTTGGTGGCGCGATCGCCAAGCCTCTAAATCAACCATTGTCCCTAATGATGAACCTCAGCCAGTGTCCAGGGAAAAATAAATAATTACAGTCCCATGTCCTATCCTGAACCCTCATTAGATGATCCAGTCCTGAAAAATCAAATGAAACGACTCCACGAGTTGATAGTTTGGAGTCGCTGGCTGGTGATTATCCTATTATGGTTAGTTATTGGCTCACTGAGTTTGTGGGGAATGCGATCGGACATTTCCCTACTCATGGAACATTTTACCTGGGCTACAGTCCGCCATGGCCTATTTCATAATCGCCTATCTGCGATCGGTTTAGGTATATGCTTAGGAATGACTACCAGCACCTTACTTTGGCAAAGTCGCAACATTCTCATCGGTTTCCCCCCCAGTTATCGCCAACGCCTAGAAAGACAAGTCCTCAAAATTCGCCAACAGGGTTCAACTCATCCTCTGTGGCGGTGGGTAATTAATAATTATTCATAATTAGCCCCGATAACTCAGTAGATCAACTACCACCACAAGACTATCTGAGAATTATTTGCCATCAGTTTGTATAAATTATTACAATTAACCATTTTTGTCAAGTTATGCTTCAGTTAGTTAAGAGATTTGTAAATCATGTGAAATCTTGTGTAATTTGATGGTTGATAGGGTGAGTTTGAGTTATGGTTAACAGTATAAAGAAAAAATAAAGGCGGCCACCACAAATTTAAAATTAGTGTGAACAGGCTGCATATCTAAGACGCTCACCCACTCCCGGTTTTGGGGAGAAAATGAACAAACCATAAGGAGGTCTTATGACTCCAACAATGCTCCGTCAACTTTGGTCTTTAGTTGAAAATACCCAACCTTCACAGTTAGTAAGTCTGGATGATGATAGCCTGGTTCAGTGCTTGATGGGTCGCCTAAAGAGTCAGTCAAGCATCAATGGTCATGATTGGGATATGTTGGATGAGTATATCAACTCTCGTATATCTCTAATTCGTGACCTAGCCGAGGCTCGTCTGTCTGGAGAATCAATGGCTTAATATTCGATTATGGACGGAGTATGGTGTGCGATCGCCCTGTAATATATGACCCCCCAACTTTCCCCAAAGTAAGCGATCGCATAGCCAATTAATGTCAAACTCCCTTGAAATTGTCCATGAACGACATCGCCAGGTTAAGGTAAGCTTATGAAAATTGTCAACCCTTCTCAGGCTGTCCTATGTAAGGTAGTCCTGTAGTCGGATGGCAAATTAATTGGGCTCTCCCTATTCTCTGAAGTCTCCCTCATAGGTGCAAACCGTGGGTAGTGGGTAGCTTCCTGGTGATATGTAAACCGATTCAAAGACAATTCAAGAACTATGCGTAAATGGAGTTTTGTATTACTGGCGAGTTGCTTGTCAGCCTTATCACTGACAGCTTGTGAACCCGGAGGATCTCCAGGTTCTGACGGACCAGCAGCCGGAGGAACTGGCCAAAGTCGTCTAAATGTTGTCAAAAACCGAGGATTCCTCATTTGTGGGGTAGATGGTGGTATTCCTGGCTTCAGTTTTGTTGATGAGAGTGGCGAATACTCTGGCTTAGATGTAGATGTCTGTAAAGCCGTAGCAGCAGCCTTATTCGATGACCCTAATGCAGTTCAGTATCGGAACTTAGATTCTACAGAACGTTTTGAAGCCATGAGGTCAGGGGAAGTAGATATGCTGTCACGCAATACTACCTGGACTCTCAGCCGCGATACATCTGTAGGGATGGAATTTGCCCCTACCACATTCTATGATGGTCAGGGCATGATGGTTCGCGCAGATAGTGGCATTACCAGCTTAGAAGATTTTCGCGATCGCGCTGTCTGTGTGGAAGCCGGAACTACTACCGAACTTAACCTTACCGATAATATGCGCGAACGGGGTGTTACCTTTGAGACGGTGACATTCCAACAGGCTGACCCCGCCTATGCGGCTTATGCTGAGGGTCGTTGTGAAGGTATGACCTCTGATAAATCTCAACTCCTCGCTCGTCGCAGCACTCTTCCCAACCCCAATGATCACATTATCCTGGATGTTACTATGTCTAAGGAACCCCTCGGACCTGTGACTCTTAATAATGACTCGGCTTGGTTTGATACGGTCAAATGGGTGACATTTGCTTTGTTTGAAGCCGAAGAACTGGGAATTACTCAAGCTAATGTCGAACAAATTGCCCAAACTAGCGAAAATCCGACCATTCGTCGTTTTCTTGGCGTGGAAGGGGATTTAGGTACAGGAATGGGTTTAACTAATGATTTTGCTGCTAGGGTGATTAGGCACGTCGGAAACTATGCGGAAGTTTACGATCGCAATTTAGGTACAGGTTCTCAGTTTAACCTCCCTCGCAATGAAAATGAGCTTTGGACTAATGGGGGTTTGCTCTTTTCTCCACCATTCCGTTAGTGACAACAATTAGGTGAAGGTTGGGATCTTAGTTGAGGAGTTTTTTTTGACTACCAAAACTGATCCACCTTCCATCTATCATGGTCAAGCTGAGTACCATTACAGCAGCTTATGGGGACATATAAAGATGAAATTTGTGGATGAGTATCGGGATTTGGAATTGTCCCAAAAATACGCTCAGGCGATCGCATCTATTACTAGCCAACCCTGGACAATTATGGAAATTTGTGGGGGACAAACCCACTCGATTGTTAAATATGGCATTGACAAGTTATTACCTGAACAAATCACTTTAATTCATGGCCCTGGATGTCCCGTCTGTGTGACTCCCATTCACATCATTGATCGCGCTGTTGAAATAGCCACCCTTCCTAATACTATTCTCTGTTCCTTTGGGGATATGTTACGAGTCCCAGGAACCCAAAACGACTTGCTTTCAGTTAAGGCTATGGGGGGAGATATTCGCATCGTTTATTCCCCTTTAGATAGTTTAAAAATTGCTCAGAATAACCCTGACAAACAGGTGGTATTTTTGGCGGTCGGCTTTGAAACTACAGCACCCGCTACGGCTATGGCGGTTTATCAAGCCAAAGAACTCTCAATTGATAATTTTTCGATGCTGGTTTCTCATGTGCTGGTTCCTCCGGCGATCGCTGCTATTTTATCGAGTCCTAGCTGCCGAGTACAGGGGTTTTTAGCCGCTGGTCATGTTTGCACAGTTATGGGATATACTGAGTATGAGCCGATTGTCAACAAATATAATATCCCCATCGTTGTGACTGGTTTTGAACCTGTCGATATTCTTCAGGGGATTTATCTATGTATTAAACAGTTGGAAGAGGGACAAGCTACCTTAGAAAATCAATACACTCGTTCTGTACAAAGAGATGGAAATATAACGGCGAAATCCATTATATCACAAGTGTTTGAAGTAGTCAATCGTCAATGGCGCGGCATAGGCGAAATTCCCGAAAGTGGTTTAGGGTTGCGATCGCCCTACGCCCAATTTGACGCGGAAAATCGGTTTAATTTGTCACCGCCACAACCAGATAATTATAGCGAATGTATCAGCGGTGAAATTATGCAGGGAATCAAAAAACCCCACCAGTGTCCCGCCTTTGGAACCCGCTGTAAACCAGAATATCCCCTCGGTGCGCCCATGGTTTCTTCAGAAGGCGCTTGTGCGGCATATTATCGTTATCGCCTCCAGGGAGAAACCGAGTTGGTATAGTTTGGTAGGGTGCGTCAGACACCAAAAACCAGGAGAAAAACCGATAATTGATGACTGACGCACCAGACCAATTATATAGTAGGGTGCGTCAGACACCGAAAACCCCCATAAAAGCCGGAAAATTGATGACTGACGCACCAGTTTAATTTATGGGTAAAATGTCTATCAGGTGTTCCCCTGGAAATAAATCAATTCCTAAAGCTGATTTGATTAAATATAGTAGCAGGAATATAATAGCAGTAATCATCAGGTTTAAGCCTATCAGTAGTAAGGAAGCTGCTATGATATTAGCCATTTTATTGGCTTGGGGAAATAAAGGCGATCGCTTTTTTTGTCGGCGTTCTTTACCCACGAAAACCACCACATAAAACCGATCTATAATCAAATCAATAGTAAATCTCAGATCGACAATTTTCGGGGAAGGTTTAGGTATAGCTGCATCTAAAGTTTGGCGAATTTCCTCAAGTTGTTGTGGGTTAAAACTTGCCAAGACTTCGGGGCTCATTTTTTGTAAATAGTCATCAGCATTTGGGGGTTGAAGACGAGATAAATTTCTCGGATATTGTTGAGATTTCCTGTTCATATCAACTCATCCAACCTAAGCGAAAAATTACCGAACCCACTATCATAGCCACCAGGGGGATACCTAGTAGTATAAAACTAAGGCGATCGCTATTTAAACCCACCGGAGATAGGATAGTGCGACCCCATGCTAGAGCTATAATTAACACCATAGAAAAAGCCCATAATCCCATTAAAATCATCGCCCAAAGCGGTGCATTTTGGAATGGTAAATCAGGCAGCCATACCGTTGGCCAAGTCTTGAGAATAGTACCGATAAACATAATCAACACTAGCCAAGCATTCGCCAAAACAATAGCTTCTTCCCCCACCTTAGCCAAATATAGGAGAACCGCGCCAGTGATTAACCACACCAACCAGGGAACCTCAAACGCCGCCAGGAACCACCCAGCCACAGTATAGCCCAAAAATAAAGTGATAGTATAGACCCAAAATCGGGGATAGCTGTAAAATTGATCAGCCACAGTCTCTTTAACAGTTATCAAAGATATTGTATATTATACAAGAACATCTGATAAACGGCAAATTTTAGGCAATTAAGCAGCCAATGGAAAGCAACCCAGACTTTAATTTAACCTGTCCTATTCCCATAGAAAACTATCCCCAAGTTTTATTAGCCCACGGTGGCGGCGGACGATTAATGAATCAATTAATTGAGCAAATGTTTCGTCCCGCCTTCGGCACATCATCAGATATTCCCCATGATGCAACGACCCTGACCTTAACGGGCACAAAAATAGCCATGACCACAGATTCCTATGTGGTTAATCCCCTCTTTTTTCCAGGGGGAGATATAGGTTCAATGGCAATTTATGGAACTGTGAATGATTTAGCTATGGCGGGGGCACGTCCTTTATATCTTAGCGTGGGATTTATCCTCGAAGAAGGACTACCCATGACCACTCTATGGCACATCATTCAAGCTATGCAAATGGCAGCTAAATGGGCGAATATTCAGATTGTTACCGGGGACACCAAAGTAGTAGATCGCGGCAAGGGAGATGGGATATTTATTAATACAGCGGGAATCGGCATTATTGAACATGAATTAAGGATTTCTCCTGAGTCTGTGCAGCCAGGTGATATCATCTTAGTTAGTGGTGATTTAGGCCGTCATGGTATTGCTATTATGGCAGTGCGTGAAGGCTTGGAATTTGAAACAACAATTGAAAGTGATTCGGCTCCAGTGGCTGACCTAGTTTTAGAATTATTAAATGCGGGGGTAGAAGTTCACTGTTTGCGAGATTTAACTAGGGGTGGTTTAGCTAGTGCTTTACATGAAATAGCGACAGCCAGTAACTTACAAATGGAAATAGAGGAGAATAAACTACCCATCCGAGAAGATGTCCAAGGAGCCTGTGAAATTCTGGGTTTTGACCCTATTTATGTGGCGAATGAAGGTCGTTTTGTGGCTTTTATACCTGCTAAGGATGTTGACAAAACTTGCTCAATTTTAACTGCCAAAAATTCCCAAGCGTCTGTGATTGGTAAAGTGCAAGACAAAGCTGGGGGATTGGTAACTATGGTAAGTAAAATCGGATCGAGTCGCATTGTTGACTTACTCAGTGGGGAACAACTACCCCGCATCTGTTAAGTTAAACTCTTTGATGGCTGGAATAAAGTTGGCGTTTTCATGGCTAGAACGACTGAGTTTAATCAATGCAAAACGTTGAATAGGTGTGAGTTTTTGCCACTGTTGTACAGAAATTTCTAAATTGGTTTCGGCTGCTTTATTTTGGACGGCTTCAGGAATTTGACTAGCATCTAACCAAGGTGGCTGTGAATCAACTGGCAAATCTTTTAGGGGTATATCTGTGTATTTACTAGCGAGGTCTTGCAGTAAATTACGATAGGTACTAATATCTTCTGGGGTTTCGGTTGGCTGTTGTACTAATTGTTGACGCACCGACAGGGGAAATTGATTCCAGTGGGCTAGTTTTAATTTAATCCCACAGGTATCGAGTTTATAGCGAACTACCATGGGAATACAGCGCAAGGAAGAGACAAAATCATCCTCGAATTTAAACAAGTAACTCATTATTGACCTACCGAAAGTTGACTTACAAAAAATTGACTTCTGCGCCTACAGATTGACTCTGGACAAAATCCGCCAACCATCGTCTAACGTGATAGGTGGCGCGACAATCATCTTCATTATAACGAACGATCGCATCTAATAAAGTGCGATCGCCTGTTTTTAGCCATTCCTCATACCAACAAACACATTGCGCGCCATTAGCCTTAGCATCTCGCCACTCAAAACCCATCCAGCGTGCGATGGATTTTAAGGCGTAGCTTTCCACGGGTAATGTGACGGTTTCTACAATTTGATAATGGACATCAACTAAGCGTTTAATTAAAGGTCGCCACAAATAAGAGGGAGTCTGATAAAGTTTAGCTAAACGGCTAATAGTTTTAGCTTCATAGTCGCAAAAGTGGAAAATTGGCGCAATGGGATATCGCCACATTAAAGCCAAAAAATCTTGCCAAATCCTAGCTTCATCAGCGGCGGTTTCTGCTAACATCGGATAAAAGGTTTCTATCTGCGATCGCCTATCAACCACTAAGACACCATGAAGATAATCCAAGTTCATATCTGGCTGTGCTTCAATATCAAAATATAGTTCAACAGGTGCTTGTAACCAAAAGGGATCGGGTAGATATTTCTTGCTACCATTTTTCGATGATTTAACATTAGCAATATCATCAATATCTACCTTGAGAATAGCTTGATTTTTCCAAACAGATTCAGCTTGTCTAATTACTTGCACAGCCACACCATTATCAAACTCTGGATAAGTTTGGAGGATTTCGGGTTGAGTTTGTGCGAGAGACTCAACACTTGTCAAATTTAAACTATTAAGGCGAGTTTGACGAATGGGGGTAATTCCTGGTAATAAACAGAGATTTTTTTGGGATTGAGCAATATCATGACAGTGAGTATACCATTGACAGAGGCTGCATTTTTGGCGACTGATAAAAATATCGGGTTCCTGAGAGTTTTGGATCAGAGTCAGATAATCCTGGACAATTTCCCGCATTTGAGGAAGTCGCTGTTTTAGGTCTACGGAATAAGCACCGCGATCGCGTAATAGTAGGATGACTTCTTCTGGCATTACCCCTTGAATAGCCGCCAATATTTCCCCATGAAATACGGCTACAATTTGATAATCAAGTTTGGGACGTTTTCCCAGGCGGATATCTTGGGGAATATACAGCCAATCACCAAACTGAGAAACTCCGGGTTTTTTGACTAATAAATCTGGGCGACTGAGATAAGTTACCTGTTCAGGAAGTTGGTCAAAAAAGGAGCGATCGCCATAATCCGCAGCCGGGGAGGAATGGCTATGATATAACAACACCCCACGGTAAATATAATCTACACCCTGCCGCATCAATTCTAGGGTAGCTTGCATTCCGGCTTCCCAGTCTTGTGGGGGATATTTAGGCTGTGAATAAATGCGATCGGCAATGATAGTTTTTCGATAGGTGACGCTATCAGCTATCAATTTACGGAGAAAATCGCTAATGGGTTCTTTTTGACTCTGATCGCCGTAGACATCCAAAAAGGCCCGTCGATCGCAACGTTGGTAAAATAGAAGCTGTTGATCTTCGATCAGCATTAATATTGGTGAGGATGGGCAAGGTAAATTTATGATTATAGGCTATGGTAGCACCAATTCCGATAGAGATGGGTTAGTTGTTGAAAATTCATGGTAAAAGTGGAACTACAGGCGATATCTGATAGAAATGAACAAGCGATTAGAAACCCACCGACAAAATTTTCGAGCTTTGGAGAATAAGGCATATTTTAACTATGGGGGACAGGGACCCTTGCCGCAAGTCTCGATGGATAAGATTATCAAATCCTATCAGTTTGTCCAGGAGTGTGGTCCTTTTTCCCAAAAGGTAAATAGTTGGGTTCAGCAGGAGTTAGGCTTAACACGGGAGGCGATCGCCTCTGAGTTAGGGGTACAATCTGCCACTATTACCCTGACGGAAGATGTGACCGTAGGCTGTAATATTGCCCTATGGGGGATTGATTGGCAACGGGGAGATCATCTGCTAATCTCGGATTGTGAACATCCTGGGGTAGTGGCGACGGTAGGGGAATTGGTGCGGCGGTTTCAGATAGAGGTGTCTGTGTGTCCGCTGTTGGAGACTTTAAATGAGGGTGATCCGGTAGAGGCGATCGCATCTCGAATCAAATCCAACACTCGCCTGGTAGTAATTAGTCATATCTTATGGAATACAGGACAGGTTTTGCCTCTCACCGCGATTATGCAAGCCTGTAAAGCCGCTTCAGGAGGGGTTAGGGTATTGGTGGATGCGGCGCAGTCTGTGGGGGTTCTGCCGTTAAATTTAGGGGAATCTGGAGTAGATTTTTATGGTTTTACTGGTCATAAATGGTTATGTGGTCCAGAGGGTTTAGGGGGTTTATATGTCAGTCCTGATGCGGTATCAGATCTGAGTCCTACTTTTATCGGCTGGCGGGGTATTGAAGTTGATGAAAGGGGAACACCGACTAATTGGAAATCTGACGGAAGACGCTATGAAATAGCAACCTCAGCTTATCCTTTGATGGTTGGTTTACGAGAGGCGATCGCTATTCATCACCAATGGGGAACCGCCACCGAACGTTATCAACAAATCTGTAATCTTAGTCAATACCTATGGGAATGTTTATCAGAACTTCCCCAAATTGATTGTTTACGCACTTCTCCACCAGAATCGGGTTTAGTATCATTTAAAGTTACCCAAAGTCTCCCCCACCCCCAGATAGTCAAAGCCTTGGAATCGGAAAATATTTTAGTGCGAACTATCCTCGACCCTGACTGTATTCGCGCCTGTGTTCATTATTTCACTCAGCGATCAGAAATTGATGAACTGATTACTTGTCTGGCTAAAATATCGGGTGGCGGCTAATTAGAAAGGCGATAGATCCTCATGTTTCAGCGGTATCAAGATGATAGACATACTCTATTTCATGGAGATGCAATTCAGATTTTATCTAGTCAAATTGCTGCTAATTCTGTGAATCTTATTTTTGTAGATCCTCCCTACAATATAGGGAAGAAATTTTCCAATTTTCATGACCAATGGAATTCTGAAGAAGATTATATCAATTGGTCATATCAATGGCTTGATGAATGTGTCAGGGTCTTGAAACCTAACGGAACATTATATGTAATGACCAGCACTCAATCTATGCCATACTTTGATATTTACTTGCGGCAAAAAATGTCAATTCTTAGTCGTATTGTCTGGCATTATGATAGTTCTGGAGTGCAAGCAAAGAAATATTTTGGGTCTATGTATGAACCGATACTTCATTGCGTGAAAGACCGGAAAAATTATATTTTTAATTCAGCGGATATTAAAGTGGAAGCCAAGACTGGCGCACAACGGAAATTAATTGATTATAGAAAACCAGTACCTACTCAATACAACAGCGAAAAAGTACCGGGTAATGTCTGGTATTTTCCCCGTGTAAGGTATCGCATGGCAGAATATGAAAATCATCCGGCACAGAAACCCGAATCATTGTTAGAAAGAATTATTCTAGCAAGTACGAATAAACATGATTTGGTACTTGATCCCTTTGCTGGCACTTTTACCACTGCGGCTGTAGCTAAACGCTTAGGAAGATTTTCTCTGAGCATAGAATCTCAGGAAGAATATCTTAAAATTGGTCTAAGGCGGGTTTTAGGATGGCAAGAATACCAAGGAGAAAAGCTATTACCACCATCAAAAAATCAGACCAAAAAAAATACAAATTGTCCCCAAAATCAATTCATTCAACCGAGTATTTTTGATGCCGATACTACAGCATGACTTCACCTTAAAGATTATCGAAATTCTCAATTATCATTTTCCCAATCAGGGAGATAAAGTTTTGATAAATAGTGAGTTTTTGCCATATCTAAATATTAAAACAAAAGCGGCTAATCGAGGCTCTAAATCACGGGCTGGATTTGCTAATCACTATGCTATATATGTATTAGTTGAAGACTATCTCAATAATAAATTTCACATTATAGGTGGCTATGATGATTATGAAGGGGCTCAGTTTATTAATCTTTTACAGAGACAAAGACAACTTCCCTTTGGTAATAAACTACAAAATCATGCCCTGAATCATCGACTAAATCAGGAATTTAAAAAATACTTCCCCACTTTATCTTATGTACTGGTAATCAGGGATACAAAAACTAATAGATACTGGATAAATGAAAATCTGCTTCAGGTTGATATAAATGGTAATAAAATCAACATTGCTGAGGCAATTATAGATATTATAGATGCTTTTGTGATAGCCAGAAGACAGGCTTTTAGTCAGTTTATTATCTATTGTAAACAGATGATTGATATTCAGAAGCAAGAACCTTTAAAAGCCATTACATTTATTCTTTGTTAAACAAGGATATAGATGCCAGAGTTTTTGAGATGGTCAGTTATGCGATTTTAAAACAGTATTACGGAGAACAAAAAATCTACTGGGGCTGGTCTCCTCATAGTCTAAATACTGAATATTTAATTTTGTATAAAACTGGTAGGACTAATGCGAATGATGGTGGTATAGATTTTGTGATGAAACCCCTAGGTAGATTCTTCCAAGTTACAGAAACTATTGATGCTGGTAAATATTTCTTAGATATTGATAAAGTACAGAGATACCCTATTACCTTTGTTGTGAAAACTGAACAGCCACCGGAGGAAGTTTTAGATCAAGTTAGGAAACAAGCTACAGCCAAATATAATATAAAAGCTATTGTTCAAAGATATTTAGAGTCTATAGAAGAAGTCATCAATATCCCCGAACTTATGCACCGTTTTGATGAAGTTTTAACACAAGGAAAAGCACCAGATGTAATTGAGGAAATAGCTATACAAAGTCGTATTGAGTTCAACCTGGAAACTGAGGAAAATGATCTGATCGATTCTCAAGATGATGGGAGACTAATTTAATCAAGTGGCTGGGTGCAAACTGTGATCTAATGATGATTATTGCCTCCCATATTAAAATCTAAGATAACCATTCTGTTTGCTGCTGGAGACAGGCGATCGCTATGGTAGTTTCCACCTGGTCAAATTCTTGGTAAAAACGGCTAACACTCAGGAAAACTTCTGGTGTGGCTAGGATAATTAGTCGATCGCATAATCTTTGTAAAGAATTCACCAACTCCACAGGTGCGAGGGGAACACAAATCCAAATAGCGCCTGGTTGTTGCGATCGCAAAGCCTTAATCGCCGCCACCATAGTCATACCCGTAGCAATACCATCATCAACTACTATAATTAAATTATCCTTAACCGAATTATAAGGACAATAGGCGGCGAATTCCTGCCATTGATTATAGGCTTTTTCTTGTGCGTCACGCAGAATAGAATGGCTTTCCCAAAACTGGCTAGGACGACGGTTAGACCAAATCACATAACCATCAGCAGTAACAGCCCCTAATGCTAACTCGGGATTATCTGGCTGGGTGATTTTTTTAGCTACAATTACACTCAGGGGACAAGCCAAACGGCGGGCTATCGGTTCAGCCACGGGTAAACCCCCCCTGGGTAAAGCATACACCAACGGACTCATAGCCCCCAGGGAGTCGGCGGTAATCTGATCGATAACTACCTTAGCTAGTTCCTCCCCGGCATGGGTGCGATCGCGAAATAGTGGGTTAGGGAACATAATCGGTTCATCCTTAGCAGTCCCATTAGATATATAATGACTGGTGTGGCTCATAGTTGCAACTATCCCAGTTCAGCATATACCAGGATTTGAACTTTTACTTAGAAATTCATGTCTAACCAAGACCAACAACTCAGCCTGTTCGATATTCTTAGTGTTAATCAAGACCCATTACAATCCCCTAAGTCCGTAGATTTTGACCTAGAAGAAATTCCCCAAAATGCCAAGACTCCCATACCGCCGGGAACCTATCAAACTCTCGCACAAATTGCCGATCATTGTAATAGGTGCTCGCGCTGTGAACTTGGAAAAAACCGCACTCATGCTGTGATTGGTCGAGGGAACCCCACCGCCCCCATTATGATTATCGGAGAAGCACCAGGACAACATGAAGATGAACAAGGTCTTCCGTTTGTCGGTAGATCTGGAAAACTTCTTGATAATATTTTAGACTCCGTAGGACTTAGTACAGATACCGAAGTTTATATTTCTAATGCTATCCGCTGTCGTCCCCCGGAAAATCGCACCCCAACCGCTTCAGAACTCCAAGCCTGTAAGCCTTATCTATTAGAACAAATCCGCCTAATTAATCCTCAAATTATCCTCCTAACTGGGGCGACTGCAGTTAAGTCTATTTTAGGAGATAAACGCCCGATTACTAAAATTCGCGGTCAGTGGTTTCAGTGGGAAGGTCGTCAATGTATGCCGATTTTTCACCCCGCATACCTACTCAGAAATTCCTCGCGAGATGTTGGTAAACCTAAATGGTTAATGTGGCAGGATATGCAAGTAGTACGTCAGAGGTTAAATGAGATCCAATCACATTAATTTGACTATAAACCCCCCCCACACCCCMCCCCCTCAATCGGGAAATTACATAAATTTTGCTAATTTATACGGCTAGATAGATTTTATTTTTAAAATATTGTTAAGAATTAATACAATTTTATGGCAAATACCTCGCAAAAAGTTGACGAGATTATGGGGGTTATGGTATGCTCAAGGAAATCGCACCCAAGGGCTTACTGTGTCTATTTCCAAAAATAAAGGCTAAAACCCTTATTTTGTCGCGGTTATAATTATTATCTTACCAAAAAATAAAACTGGCGATGCACGAGTTTTGGGGTTAAAAGCGGGGTCCATTTTTCGATCTCTTGACAAAAACGCCATTTTGTGCATATACAGTTACAGAGACAGATCCCCCACCCTAGACGAGAGGGGGGGGGAATACGCTCTAATCCTGTTCTAGCCACATTTGCAGCATAGCGGTAGGGATGTAGAGATTAGGGTGATTAAACATATTTCGGATCGCCTGAGTTCCCTGAGACTTAAAAAGCATCTGTAAACGACGCTTGAGGTTAGGATACTGTCGCAAAGCCTGGGCGATCGCCTCTTCAGCCTCAGCATTATTCTTAGTATTTTGTGCGACATGATCAAGTAGTTGTTTAACCTCGCTCTGTAGGCTTTGTGTAGTATCTTCTGGCTTAGGTGCTGCGCCATTAGTGCGGCGAACAGCTTGACCATTAGTGCGGGAAGATTTGAGACTTTTAGCTGTGGAAGTAGGTTGAGGTTGAGAAGAACCGCCGCCCCAATTTTGAACAGCCGCCGCCACATCAATACCCGTAGTTTGGCGCAACTCTTCCAAAAACGCCGCCATTTTAGAAGCTGTATTCCCTTTATTAGCATCAACAATAGTCACATTATCAACAGTAATTTCAGGAACAGTAGAAGCCATAGTTTTTAGTAAGACTTCCAACTTCTGATAAAGGAAAATTTCCCTAGCATTAGGACCGGCTGCTTTCCAAGACTCAGCCAGTCGTCGTGTCCCTTCAGCTTGTGCTTTCCCATCTTCAATAATTTGGGCAGCATCCCCCCGCGCCCTAGCGATCGCCTTTTTACATTCCGCCTCTGCTGGTGCGACCACATCAGCTTGTAGTTGCTGTTCTACCTGCTTAATCCTTTCTTTTTGAACAGAGACCTCAGCCTGAGTCCTAGCCACCTCAGCCGCTGTTTCCGACTCCGACTCTGCTACCACCGCCGCCCGTTTAGTCATAGCATCAGCCACCCGGCGTTCAGCTTCCGCCTTAGATACCTCTACCTCAGTTTCCAACTTTTTCAACTGAGTCATTTTATGATTTTCCGCAGTACGGATAGCAGCATCAGCCTTAGCTTGTGCTTCAGCGACACGAGAATCTCTAAACAATTCCGCCCGTTGTTGTCGTCCGATGGAGTCAAGATATCCCACGTCATCAGAAATATTTTGAATTTGGAGAGTATCTAAAATCAGCCCCAGTTGTTCTAAGTCATCCTCAGCTTCTTCGAGGAGACTTTTAGCAAAAGCCAATTTATCCCCATTAACCTGTTCAGGAGTAAGGCTGGCTAATACCCCGCGCAGGTTTCCTTCCAGGGTATCTTTAGCAATGCGTTCAATTTCCTGGCGAGTTTTCCCCAACAAACGCTCGATCGCATTATGAATTGTGGGTTCTTCCCCAGCAATTTTAATATTCGCCACCCCATCAACCTGTAAAGGAATGCCTCCTTTCGAGTAAGCATTAGCCACCTTTAACTCAATAATCATATTGGTTAAATCCATGTGAAAGGCTTGTTCTAGCATGGGTGTCCGAATGCTGCTACCACCTTTCACCAGGCGATATCCCACAGTGCGATCATCTTGTGTAGGGCGACGACCTCCGGCAAAAATCAACACTTCGCTAGGCTGACAAATATAGTAGAGATTGCGGATAATAAATACAGTCGCTCCGGTTCCTAAACCCAGGGCTGCTAATAAGGCGATGATAATTTCCATAATTCCTGTACCTGTGTTTGGTTGCCATCAAATTGACTAATTGTTATTTAATTTCTGCTTGTTATGTTCCCCCAAAGTCCTAGATACATTAATACCCAAAGTGCGATCGACACTTTCGAGGAATTGGCGGAAAATTTCGGGATAGGCGCGAACCAATCCGGCGATCGCTTCCCCGTCTCCACTATCAATAACATTGACATATTCCAGACCAACCCGGCGGGGAATTTGGGCAGCTTCCCGCAAGACCATCTCAATTTGTTGTAAGTAAAACAGTTCCGATGCGTCATCGCCCATTTCCTGCCAAACTGCGTTAATCAGGTCGTTTACTTCCGCCGCAGCGCGGGAATTTTCCGCTAAAGCGGCCGCATTACCTCTGGCTTGCAGTTCTCTGGCTTCTCGCTCCGCCTCTGCAGGTAGGACGGTATCAGCTTCGAGTCGCAACCTTTCCAACTCAGCGCGGACAGTTTGCAGGAGTTGTTCAGCCCTGGCGCGGGCTTCTTTACCAGCAGCTATGGTGCGTTCTTCTTCGGACCTAGCTTGTTGTTCAAGTTCGGCGCGAATTTTCCGCAGTTCGTTTTCTTTTTGTTGAACAAAGGTTCTGGCTTGGCTTAGGGCGACTTCCGATTGGCGGCGACAGTCGGCTTCTACCTGTTCAGCTTGAGCCACAGCGTTAGATTCGGCAATTTCGGCATCTCTAGCAATGAGAGCAATTTCGCGGCGACCGATGGAGTTAAGATAATCGACATCATCGGAGACACTCTGAATTTTGAGGGTGTCTAATTGTAATCCTAATCTGGCTAAATCCCTGGAAACATCCTCAGCGATATGTTCAGCGAACCGTAGGCGGTCTTCGTTAAGCTGTTCGGGGGTGAGGGTGCTAACAACTCCCCGCAGGTTTCCTTCTAGGGTTTCGCGAGCAACGCGGGAAATTTCGGAGCGATCGCGGTCTAAAAATCTTTCGATCGCATTTCCGACCACTTCAGGATCGTTGGAGATTTTCACATTGGCGATCGCTTGAATATTTAGGGGTGTTCCCCCTTTGGAATAGGCGTTTTTGACTTCAACGGGAACTGGCATTGTCCGCAAGTCCATAGTTTTGACAGTTTCCAGAATCGGAATACAAATAGCCCGTCCGCCGAAAATCACCCGATAACCTACCTCTCGTCCGTCTTTGGTACGGTGTTTGCGACCAGACAAAATCAGGACTTCGCTGGGTTTGCAAATCTGCATAAAGACGTTGAGAAACCAGATTAAAACCAATACTCCAAAAATTGATAGGGCTATGGGTAGGGCAGTTATAATCTGATCACTTAGCTGATTTGTGTTTCTTCCTGGAATGGGAATTTGTGCCTGGGCTACCTCTACGACTATTTCTTGGTTCTGTTTGTCTAAAGATGCAACAAATTTCTGATTCATAGTTTTTCCCCCAAAAGGGTTTGAGCAAACATTTAAAAGGTGAAATGTCGGATCTCTACTACCGCTTACCCTGACTTGGGACTTGTCGATTATGCTTCTGAGACTCCGAAGGATGCTTCTGAGACCACCAAAACTTTATTTTTCTCCATTCCTACCACAAAAACGCGATCGCCCTGGGAAAATTCCTGATTTTCTTCAGTAATTGCGCTCAAATACAGCACCGACCCTCCGGCGCTGAGGCGTACTTTTCCACGACTGTCTCGATTAAAGGGAATTTCCACGGTGGCCCATAGACCAATTAAATCATGGGATTGAACTAAACTGTTGGCTTGTTGCGATCGCAGAATATCAAAGACCCACACGACAGCGGTTCCGCAGGACACCCCAATAGCGATCGCTGCTGTAGCCACAAAAGCCGGGGTTAAGTCGGGGTTCAAAACTGACATAATTGTTCCGGTCAACCCAAAAAAGCACACCCCAAAAGTCCAGAAGCGCACACTCCCAAAAGGCAGCCTTAACCGCAGATTTTTTCTTTTGGATCTATAGCTGGGCTGGTTTTCAGTCTCACCCCTGCCATGTTCTAATTCTACATCGCTATCAAATTCGCCCTCAAACTCTACACCGTCTAATCCCTCCACAGCCGCTAATATGACACATACTCCACCCACCGTTAGACAGACAATATATAGGGTTATCATAAATTCATCCCCAGGGTATTAATGCTCAATATGTAAATTGTACCTAAAAATACTTGCTAGGGTCTTAGTCTGTCGGTACTACTGCACCATTCCCCAGGGGCAGGTTCAACAAAACATTCCTGGGGAATTGACAATTAACAGCCAAACCCTCCCCCACGATTATAGCTCAATTATGAATGATCAATTATCAATGATTAAAGATTGACGCATGACTGAGATCGGGATGGGTTGTTGTAGCCAAATTTCCAGGGCGGCGGCTCCTTGTTGAATCAGCATTTCTAAGCCATCGATCGCCACAGCACCTTGATTTTTAGCCAGTTGTAAAAAGCGAGTAGGGCGGGGAGTGTAAATTAAATCGTAGGCGATCGCCCCAGATTTTAAACCCTCAAAATTTTCGGCATCTACAGGAGAGCGATCGATATGGGGAGACATTCCCACCGGGGTAGTGTTTACCAATAAATCTGCTTGCTTAATTAAGGGGTTTAATTCCTGCCAATTATGAACATTAACCTTAATGGGAAGGGGCGAATTTAGCCAACTTTGCTTAAATTCTTCCAACTTTTGGGGGTTTCTACCGACTATATGAATTTCTGCCATTCCCAATTCAGCACAACCAGCGACTACCGCCCTAGACGCGCCGCCATTACCTAAAATTACGGCTATTTTTTCATGCCAATTGGGGCGGTTTAACGCCTTGAGGGGAGCCAAAAAACCGGCAACATCTGTATTAGTACCACTCCAGCCTTTATCACTGTACCAAACCGTATTAACTGCCCCTACAGCCGTGGCTAATTTTGAGACATTATCTAGTAGGGGAATAATTGCTTGTTTGTGGGGAATAGTGAGATTAAATCCCTGAATACCGATTGCTTGAAAGCCTCGATAAGCTGATGCTAACTGGTCAGGAGCCACTGGAAAGGGTACATAGACATAATCAACGCCGAGATGAGCGATCGCGGCGTTGTGCATAATTGGGGACATAGAATGTTCGACGGGATAGCCAACAATTCCTAACAGTTTAGTTGTGCCTTTAATCATCAAAGTTTACCAGTATTGACATCAGTAACATTTTACGATAAAATCGGTAGATTAATACTAACTAACTATTAACGGTCAACCATTTTAAATTGATGGGCTTCGGCGATAACTGGATTAATATCAAACCAATATTCATCCTCATGGCGATATTCAAAGACCCATAAACTGCGTAATAGGGTTTGATATTCCCTGAGACCCATAATTTTTTTGGTTTGGGCGACCTGACGTAAAAGTTGCCATTCTTCTGATGATATAGCCAACAGTAACTGATGACAACGTTGGCGGATCACATTTTCCAAGATACCCCTGACAATGGGTGGATCTTCTTGTTGTAAACAACTATACAGGAGGGCGAGTAAAGTGCGGACGTGACCACCACTCATAATACAAAGGCGATCGAGAGTTTCTGGACTATCAAAAACCTTAGTAATTAAATGAGTATAATTATCGAGGTCAATACCGGGAAAAGCTCGGACCATGACCATTTTTCGGAGATGTTCAATGCCTTCTGGGTAGGGTGTACCATCAGGAAATTTAACCGGAACCATGGGTAGTGTTTTAGGTTCACTAGCAAATCGGCTGGTTAGTCGTCCCAAGTCACTGGAGAAAATTAACCCGATGGGAATAGTATAAACGACATGGCACTGAAGTTGATTGAGTTGGTCGCCGCGATCGATAAATAAATATTCTGGTTGGGGTCGTCCGGTGGCGCTTTTGGAATTCATGATCCGGTCGAGGTTATCAATAATGACTACTAAGCCGGCTTTTCCCTGTTGTTTGAGTTGTTGAATGGCTGGAAGTAGTAATTCTTTATTGATGGCTTCTAGGATATTGTTGGTGCGGGGTTCGAGGTATTGTCGTAAGAGCGATCGCAGGTCGCGGGAGTCTTTGGCTTTAGCGGTGAGTTTCCCAATTCCTAGAGTGAGGGAAAATTCCCCCGGTTCCGAGAGTCCAGGGATGCCTAATTCTGCTTTGACATTAATTTGGGTGTTGATGACATCAAGTAAACCCTGAATCAGGTTTTTAAAGCCTGTGGGGTTAAGTTTGATGTTCATTGATTCGACACTTTCGCTGACCTGACGTGCGATCGCCAAGAGGATATCAGTAATATCGACATCAGCCATATCTAAGTCTTTGGAGGACTCGAAATAGACTACATGAAATTCTTGCTGTTCTAATTCGGCTTTCAGGCGCAATAATTCTGTGGATTTTCCCGAACCGATATGTCCGGTAAATAGTTGACAGGTGGGGCTATCGGGGGAGAGGCGAGAAATGGTGCGAGCAATTTGTTCGATGAGTGTACCTCCGCGAACCCGGGAAAAATTGATGTAATATTTTCGCTCTTCCGGGTTCCCTACGTCTATGGTTTTGGCGGGGTTACACGCCCGAAAAAATTGGCGTAAATCTAGTTTCATTGTTGTCCACTCAATTTAAAGATTTTGACCCTAGTTTTCTTTTCGGGTGGTGATTGTACTAATCCGTAGGTTATGGGGAAAATTGACGTTAATTTGATAGAAGTTTACCTAATGTCAATCCTAAGCCAGAAATAGAAACTAATATCAAGGCGGTATAAAATTTGTTGAAGGAAACTAATAATTTTTCCCCGGCTACCATTTGCGCGACTACGCCAAAAATAATGGCAATGGCTCCCCAAGCGCCGACGATCGCATCAAGTCCGGTGTTGGCGATCGCCTCTCTGACCGCCCCAGACCCGGCTCCTGACCAAGCTCCTAACCACGCTCCTAATTGAAATCCGAACCAACTACCAACACCGCCACGTTTTTTGACTTGAAACATAGCATCAGAAATAATGCCAATTATCCACCCAGTCGAAGAACCAATTATTCCCCCAATTAACGATCCTAAACCATTCCCGGTTTCAGCCCCAGCTACCCAACCAGCGATCGCTAAAATTCCGGTGAAGCTAAACCCCCAAATAATCGTGCGTGAGTTACTATCGGAACCGATAATTGACCCTAAAGCAGTTCCGGCTATAGCCCAGGCGATCGCAGTAATTAGCCCCCCCGCTTGACTTCCGGCTATTCCTCCCGCTATTCCTCCGGCTATCATCAGAGAAATTAACCAAGGATACTGGGTTTGCGAGCCATAACTGGCTTCTAGGGATAGTCCTACCCAAACCAAGGCGACTAATAACCATGTTCCTGGGTAAATTTCTAAATATCCTAAAATCCAACCTACTAGGGTATAGCTGAAAAATGCCCCGGTTAACCAACCCCAGGGGATGAGTTCGTCACTGGTCTCGGTTTCCCTAGGATTGACTTTCGGCGGTCTTGGTGGGCGCTGAATAGGTGTGGCGGTTACTGGTGGGGTTGGTGGCGGCGGGGAGATGACTGGGTAAGGGGAAAAGTTGGGATCGCTTAATAGGGTCTGTAGGCGATCATAAGCATAGTTGATCTCTTTGAATTTTTCTGTGGCTTGATACTGAATATGGGAGTCGGCGGGATAGCGATCGGGATGCCATAATAATGCTAGAGTCCGGTAAGCCTGTTTGATTTCCTGTAGGGAAGCACCAGGTTTGACGTTCAGAAGTTGGTAGTAGCGATCGATATCGTCCACAATTAGGGATTTTAGGGCTTCGGTAGTGTATGGAATTCTGAGAATATATTAGGACATTCCACTAATTTAGCACCACCACAGCCAGACACCCGCACAATGTTAAGTTCATGGCTGTAAGTTTGGCATTTCAGGTCAATCAGGGTTACAATTGACTATGGATTTTTTCCCTTTGATAACTAACTGTTAGAGTCCCGGTTATGGCTTTTTTTCGTCAATATATCGCGCCACTGTTGGTGGTTATGATTTTTCTGTTGGCTTTGGTGGCGGTGAGTGCGCGTATTTTCCTACCGGGTGATATGCAAGCACCAGCACCTATGGGAGTCGTTAACTATTCAGGGGAGATGGCCCCCATTGTTCATCAATTAATGATCCGTGTCTGAAATTTTGGTCTCTGGTTATACTATCCGTTCTGGATCTACTCGCGATCGCTCTTTGTTGGTTAAGTTCATGAATCGCACCTATCGGGAATTGTACCCCGATCAGGATTTCTCTCACCTGGCGAACACTGTAGAACAGTATTTTTCACCCCTAACCCCTCTGTGGTGGGTGGAAATCTCCGGCGGTAAAAACATCACCCCGATCGCCTGTTTATGGATGGGAAATGCTATTAATCAAGTCACGGGCGATCGCATTTCTCATGTCTTTCTGGTTTATGTTCACCCAGAACATCGACTACAGGGAATTGGGGCGGCTTTGATGAATTACGGGGAAAAATGGACTAAAACTAGGGGCGATCGCCAAATCAGTTTACAGGTTTTTACTAACAATAAACCCGCTCTGAGTTTGTATGAAAAATTGGGCTATCAACCTCAATCTTTGGGTTTAGTTAAGCAGCTCTAAATCCGATAAATGATATCCTCTACATCGAGGTTATCAAAACTTAGTGATATCGTCCTATAATAGGGAGTTAAATTAATCAGTTATGAACCCAGGCAAATTACCCAATTTCTTGATTATTGGTGTCGAAAAGTCGGGCACTACATCCATTTACAATTATCTGAATCAACACCCGGAAGTTTATATGAGTCCGGTTAAGGAAACCAATTTTTTAGAAAGAGAATGGAGTTTAGAGGAAAGCCGTAAACCATCGCGAATTGACACCCTAGAAAAATATACGGACTTGTTTAAAAGTGTCACTAATGAAAAGGCGATCGGCGAAGTTTCCCCCAATTATTTATTTAACTATAAAACATCAATCCCTAAGATTGATAAAATATTGCCGAATGCTAAGTTAATTGCTATTCTTAGAAATCCGGTTGACCGAGCTTACTCAGACTATTTAATGCACATTCGAGACGTTATTGGTGGTAAGAATGTGCCCAGTTTGTCTGCCCAAGCCACTAAAAATCCGATTACATCTTTCACCATCAGAAAAGGTTTCTATGCCGAACCTCTGATGGCTTTTTTCGAGAAATTTGCCAGAGAAAATATCAAGGTTTATTGGTATGATGATTTGCAAGAGTCTCCGGTGGCTTTCATGCAGGATATTTATGAGTTTATTGGGGTTGATAATACATTTATTCCCGATACTTCCAGGCGGGCACAACAAGCGGCAGTTCCCAAAAACCAGACCGTTAATAGTGTTTTGAGAACTCAGAATCCGGTGAGAAAGACAGTGGCATCTATACTGCGTTTATTTCTGCCAGAAGCTACCAGACAAAAAATCCGCGATCGCTTACTCGCTGCTAATTATAAAGACAAAAGTGCCTTGCCTTTAGCTGAGGAAGAAAGGCAGTTACTACAAAACTTGTATCGAGAAGATATTCTCAAACTTCAAGAACTACTAGATAAAGATTTATCTCATTGGTTAAAGCCTACCATGAAAGCCTGACGCTGTGAGCTATTATCAATTGTCCATGAGGGGATGAGGATTAAGGCGGCGCTAACCTGAACCCAGAGAGAATGGGCCAATGTTCATCAAAGGGCAGGGCCACTGTATAATAAACCCCCACCCCGATCGCCAGACTAATTATCAATTTAGTATGGGGATTATAGAAAACCCATTTTTTGGTAAAATCGAAATTATGGAGGATCAAGATCTGAGTGTAGTTAATTTTGAGCAAACCGCTGAGAGTCCCCTGGACCATTGGCAAGAGGAGGAAGCCCCTAAGCCAGATCCAGAGGAAATGTTGCCGTTGCTTGAGTCCCCGGAACCGCAACACCGGATGATTGCGGCGCGGGCTTTTTGTGAACTTCAAGACCAACGGGCGATCGCACCTTTGATAGGTTTATTAGAGGACTCGTGCCCCCTCGTGCGGGTAAGTGTCGCCTATGCTTTGGGGCGTAATCCTAGCCCGGATGCCGTGGAACCGCTCATTAAACAATATAATTGCGATTGGAATGGTTATGTCCGCAAGGGGTTGGTTTGGGCTCTGGGAAATTGTCGCGATCCGAGGGCTTTAGATACTCTGCTAGAAGCCATTAAAACTGATATTCCCGCCGTGAGACTCTGGGCGGCGAGTTCCTTGGGTCAAATGGGGAAGGTGGGATATGATGGGGTGGTGAAAGCTATTCCCCCGGTGATTGAGGCTTTGCGTGGGGATGAGGTGGCCGCAGTTCGCAGTAATTGCGCTTGGTCTTTGGGACAGTTAAGCCGGGAATTACCTTCTAATGTGGTCTATGCTGGGGCGATCGATGCCTTAATTGAAGCCCTAGAGGAGGATGAGGATTTGAGTGTCCGCGATGATGCTAAGTCTTCTCTGCTACGGGTTGGTGATCCGCGCGGGTTACAGATTATTGAAGAGTTACAGATGGATGGGCTGATTTAGGTCTTTGGAGATGGCTGATGATTTCCTGGTGGCTTTAATTCTGGCGGGGGGACGTAGTTCTCGCATGGGTCGCGATAAGGCTTTAATTCCGGTGGCGGGGGTTCCCCTACTGCGCCGGGTGGTTGAGGCGGCGGGGAATTGTTGTCAGCAGGTCTATGTATTAACACCTTGGCCAGAACGTTACCAGGCTGTGGGGGGTAGTTATAATCTGCTGATGGAAACTAACCCCGGTCAGGGTCCGATGGTGGCTTTGGCTACTGGGTTGAGTCAAATTGACTGTGTTTGGCTATTGTTGCTGGCTTGCGATTTACCTCAACTTCAACCCGATATTTTGCGAGGCTGGAAGGAGCAGTTGACTTTGGTGCCGCCATCCCATTTGGCTATGATTCCCCGTCATGGGTCGCGGTGGGAACCTCTCTGTGGATTCTACCGCCACCAGGCTTTAGAGTCTTTACAGGAATTTATGGCAACGGTCGAGCGATCGCTACAACGGTGGCTAGATCAGGTTCCCGTAACACCTATATCAGTCGGAACTGTGGAATCTCAGATGCTCCTCAATTGTAACACGCCGGAAGATTTGAGGGCGATCGCATCTGAGGGAACATCTGCAAACCTTTGATAATTTCTGATAAGATTATACATAACCGCTAATATCACTTAAATTAGGCAAGCAGAGTCATATTATGAATGTCCTAATTCCGATCGCACTATTAATCGTCTATGTTGGTGGAGTCTGGAAGTTTTGGTCTGGGTTTGGGCGCACCAACTTTGAAAAGAGTTTTGGAAATCGTGTCTCCTTATCATTATTATGGCCGATTTTGTTGATCTCTAATCGTTCCTATCGCCAAAACTTTTCTAAAGCCCTAAAAGGATCGAAGCGCTAATTTCTATCAGCTATAATGTCTAAAAAACCAGACTCTAACCCTTCCTTGGGATTTTTCGGATTATCAACTGGCGGGACTGCTGACCAGTGGCAGTCCCCAATTACTTCCGTAGCCAGCCGTTTTAACCAGGAATATCAAGGAGAACCTTTTGAACTCCCCGAAGAAGTGGAAAATATGCCGATTTTTCGCGATCGCATTTCGGGAACTCTTCAACTAAAACTCACTTCTCCATTTTGGGAGTTAGCCCAACCTAAGAAAAATCAATATTGTTTAGATATTGGTTGCGGAGTAAGTTTTTTAATTTATCCCTGGCGAGAATGGAATGCTTTATTTCATGGTCAAGAAATTAGTTCCGTGGCTAGAGATGCTTTAAATTCCCGAGGTCCTCAGTTAAATTCTAAGTTATTTAAGGGGGTTGAACTAGCCCCCGCTCATCAGTTACAATATGAAACCGGAAAGTTTGATTTAGCTATAGCCACTGGGTTTAGTTGTTACTATCCCCTGGAATATTGGCTAGAAGTTATGGCGGAAGTTAAACGAGTCTTAAAACCACAGGGAATTTTGGTATTTGATGTTCTCAATGGGGAAGTGCCCCTAGCAGAAGATTGGGCGATTTTAGAGACTTATTTGGGAACAGAAGTTTATTTAGAATCTATGGAAAATTGGGAAAGTTTGATTAAAAAAGCTGGGGCTAAGATTGTTAAAAAACAGTCGGGGGAATTGTGGGAAATGTATAAGGTCAGATTTTAATTATTCGGTGAGTTGGTTGCTGCTATACCATCACTAAGTTAACAGATGTGCCCAAATTTGGAGATAAAACTTCTCCCTAATCACCTCCAAATTGAGTAACTGTCAATTATTAAACCTGGGTTCCTGTGATTCTGGGGGTTTTGGGGTGGCTGACCTCTGCGGCGATCGCCTACTTTGTCAAGAAATATTACGATTGCGTAAAAGCTGCGAAATTTGCCGATAACTCGATAGAACATTCGAGCAGAGGTGAGCAATGGCCTATTCCAGTTTGCGATCACGACCACATCTCCCAGGTCACAACGAGATGAAAACCATCAGCCACAGGACGATTTTGGGTATGATACTGTCGGCGATCGTCACAAGCTGCGAAGATATCCTCTATCAAAATTCCCCCGCTTCTAATCATTCACCTCCCCTAGGTCAGTTGTGTGATCAATTCACCAAACTTGGCGATCTAATCGGGGAGGTTTTTCTATGCAGCCCAACGCGACGACACCACAGCTTTTTAGATTCGCAGGACACAGGAAACAATTATTTTATTTGAGGGTTTGAATGGTGTTTAAAGAGCAATATGCACTACAACCAGGGGGACCCGAAAGATTGGTTGTTTCCTGGGAGAAGGGATGGCAAAATTTTACCATTTATTTAGATGGACGGGAACTCGGTAAATTTGTCAATCCTCAAGCTATCAAAGACGGACAATGCTTTGATTTGAAAGACGGCACGCAAATTAAAGTTAAGCTGATTCGTGACTTTATTTTTTGGTATTTACAAATTCTGTGGCGCGATCGGCCGGTTCCCGGTTCCGAAACCGATCCTGAAACTCAACTCAGAAAGGCTTATAACATCTTTGCGATCATCTGTAAAATTGGGGGCGCTTGTGTTGGCTTAGTATTCCTTCTGTCTTTATTAGCCATCAGTGAGGCAGGTGCTGGGGTAATTCTTCTGCCTGTCTTTTTACTATTGCCAATATCACCATATTTTCTAATTGCTTATTTTTTGAAACGGAAAGCAAAACTGGCAGCTTATTTCGCCATCTGGTTATTTTTCTTCTTATATATTTATACTTGGTTAATATTTTGGAGTTCAGTATTGATGAGCATTTTCCTAGTGTTAGCGAGTTTAATGGATGGCTTCTTTAGTTTTGTAGCCATGACAATATCAGTTGTAATATTTAATAGAGTGTCACGTTTTTTATTGCATTTATTTTATGCGGGTTTCAAAAGGGTATGGGCTGCGCCGATCGCCATTTATCAACTCGATCCGAAAACGCTATTAAATTCTGAGTTTTATCCTAATTACCAATATCAAGATAATGTCAATAATCCCATTCCCATTCAATCAAATTCGGCTATTTTGACCAATCTTTCCAATCTCACAAATAGACCACCTGCACCACCACCTGCACCACCAACACCAAAACCACCAAAACCACCAAAACCGATGACTCCCCCTATACCGAGGAGGGCAAATAATGCAGCGATCGCCAAAATGCAAACTTTGCATCCAGAGGGTTATAAAGTTTATCAACAAGCCGAACAATCCCAAGATCCTAACATCTTTTTTCAAGCCGGAGAAATGTACGATCGCAGCTATAGTTCATTCTGGGGAGATGGCATTTTTTCGGGCAAATATGATCGCCATTTTATCAGGATGTTGGGGATATCAATTGATGTGGTGGGAATGGAAACAGCCAAACAGGAAGCCACAACGATTATCAAAAATTCCCGCGATTCTTTAGTGATTAGTTGCTTGTGTTATCGGAAAGCGATAAAACTCGATTCTAGTCACTACTGGGCAACCTTAAAATTAGCAACAGCCCTCACCGCAGCATTACAAATTGAGGCATCACTAACCTATTGGCGACAAGCCTTAAATCTTAATCAACGGGACACTTTATCAGCCCTAACTGCGGACTCAATGGGATTTGATAATCGTTCGACTGCCGCCAAAGAAGTCATGTATAAGTTAGGACTCGGCAGCAACCCGCAGCAGTTTGACTCTAATTTTATCAAACAGCAGGCGATCGCCAAAAAACTGCTCTGTGATAACCCTTACTTGAGCGACAATATTCCTAAATTAAGAACTGGATAAATTATGAGGGTTAAGATTTGTTAAAATTTTCGGATAAAACTTGCCAAAATAGCGGAAGACAATTAAAGTATAAATAATCAAGGTTAAATTAATCATGGGAAATATAGTTGGGATCGATTTGGGAACTACCAACTCAGTGGCTGGCTTCAAGTTAGCTGAGGTACAAGTAGTTACGGCGGCGGATAACTCCCCACCTGATCGCAAATTAACCCGGTCAGTGGTAGCGGCTGATCGCAATGGTTTAATCGTGGGAGAACAAGCCTATCGGCAACTGGGAGATGGAGACACGGAAAATGTGATAATTTCCATCAAGCGATTAATCGGACGAGGCTTTAATGATCCGGTGGTGCAAGAACAATTATCTCGCTTCAATTATAAGATTACTCAATCGAGCCAAGGGACGGAAAATAGCCTATCGGTTTGGTTAGGTGGACGGGAATATCTACCGGAAGATATCTCCGCCGAAATCGTTAAAAAAGTAGTGGTAAATGCCCAAAATTATCAGCAGCGATCGGGGCAAACTAGCCAGATTACGGAAGCTGTAATTACGGTTCCCGCCTATTTCAATGATAAGCAGCGATACGCCACGGAAATCGCCGCCCAAAAAGCCGGATTAAAACTGCGGGAACTCCTCCCAGAACCAACAGCAGCAGCTATTTCTTACGGTTATCGTCCGGGGTCGGATGAGGTGAGTACGATCTTGGTTTATGACTTTGGTGGGGGGACTTTAGACTGTTCGATTATTACTTCGGTTGGCAATCAATTTATTGAGTCGGCAAAAGCGGGGGATTTGTGGTTAGGTGGGGACGATTTTGATAACTGTATTGTGGAATTTGTTAAACAGGAAATCGCCCGGATTGAAAAGCTGGATAATGTCGATCGCTTAATTCAAAAAATGCCGCATTATCAACGAGTGCGGCTACTGGCGGAATTGAAAATAAAGACGGAACAGGCGAAAATTCAACTCAGCACCCAAGGAGCCGCGGAAATCATTACGGCGACACCTTTAATTGATGACATGGGAATGGCAATTCCGATTCAAGTTACCATGACTCGCCAAGAGTTTGAAAAACGCATCGAACCGTTAATCGATCGCTCAGTAAAAATTGCTCAGGATGCGATTAAATATTCAGATTATCCCCTCGATCAAATCGATGCCATTCTGTTGGTGGGCGGTTCGGCTCAGGTGCCGATCGTCCAACAAAAAATCCGCCAAGCCTTCCCTCAACATCAAGTTGTAGTTCACGATCGCCCCATGTATGCGGTGGCGGAAGGGGCGGCGATCGTGGCGGCGGGACTGACGGAAAAAGTCACGACTGTTTCCCGTGATTATTGCATCGAATTGGTGGATGAGCCGCGATTTGTAATCATTAGCCAGGGCGATATTCTTCCGGTGCAAAAGTTCCATACTTTTAAAACTGAAGCGGACGGACAATCCCTAATTCACTTTAAATTTTTTAGCCCGGATCGCGTCCGCCAAGAACTCGATCGCCGATCTCAAGATGAGCGGATCGGGGATATGTGGTTAGCCCTGGATCGCCCCTATCCAAAAGGTACGGAAATTTTAGTGACGGTGGAACTTGACGAGGAAAATAACTCGCTCCAAATGACGGCCGCCCTGAAAAATAATCCCCAGGTTAAAGTTAGTTGTTCATTCTCGCGGGGGGGAGTTAATGAGGAGATTTCTCGCCAGGTTGAGGAACGAATTAAACAACTGAATGCGGCGGGTAACTTAACGGAAATTGGGGTAAAACGTGCTAATGAAATCGCGGGGGAAGTGGTGCGATCGGCTAACCAAATTTATTATAATGGTCAAGTCCAGCGCGATCGCCTTAACCAAGCTGAAACTAAACTCAAGGAATTAGAAGAATTTGCTAATGATGAGTTAGATATTGCCAAGATTTTCATACTGCGATTTGAATTGGCGCTGGAAGTTTGCGATCAGCTAATCCATGAAGATCAAAAATATCGGTTGCGGAATTTAGTTGCTCAACTGCAACAAGCCCTAAATACGAAGAATATTTCCAGCTTGCAAAAATTAATAGAAGATAGCAAACGAGAGTTTGATAACCTTCCTGATAGCGTTAAACTGGTCCTGGCAATTCGGGAGGAAATCGCCCGCATTCACCATATTAACCCCAGTCACGCGGGAGGTATGGATGTCAAATTTAATCAATTGTTGAACGCATTACAGCAAGGAAATGGCAGCCAAGCTAATAGCCTGCTGCAAGAACTTCAGGCTGAGATTATTCCCTATTTAGATCGGGAATTACCCACAGGAACTATTGCTACAGGATTGACACGATGACGATTAAACTCACCTGTCCGGTGTGCGATCGCCCGGAAATTGAGGGTAATATTTGCCCCAACTGTGAAACGGATCTCACCCTAATTCGCCAACTGCAAGAACTCCCCCAAGTGGCGGTTGAGGCTGCGGTTATTGCTGCCCCTAAATCCCCTCAAAATATCCGACAGTTATTGTTGTTAATGGGCGTGATGATTTTACTGTTGGGAATTGCTTTGGGAGGATTTATCAGCCGTCAATTGCCGGTGGAAACCGCCTCGATAGCGACCACAGAATTGGTCGAAACAGCGGGATTTATGCCCTGGCTGAATAAACAGAAAATCGATAAAAATAGCCGAGAATCGTCATCCTGTGGGGGATTTTATTACTCGGTTCAACGGGGGGATTCCCTGTCGAGAATTGCGCGCAAGTTTTATGGGGAGGGGTCGCGCTGGCCTGAATTAATCGAAATGAACCCGAATTTAAAAGGTAGAGAAAATAAGATCGAAGTTGGGGAAGTTATTTTTATCCAAAACTTACCAGAATACTGCCTATGAATGCAATTATTAATTGGGTTGATACTCTGACATACGCACTGTTTAAGGTAGAAATTGTTGATTTCTGTCAGAAGGTTTCTGTGACTAAGCAGGAAATCAAAACCGCCCAAAAACTTGCTGCCAAAAATAAGCTAATTGAAGCTACCAAAAAGGGTCAATCTACTATTAGCAAATGGTCAAATTCGCCGGCTTTCGTTGAGAAAAAACTGCGACAGCTATTGATGGGCGATTTGTTAACTGATTTTAAGTTGGAGATGAATAGGTGGAAAAGGAATATAAAATTTGCTAAAAGCATGATAGTTTCAGCTCAGAATTTAGAAAAATCTGATGCTGGCGATCCGCTGGATACGACGAATTTATCAAAGGCTTTGTTAACATATAAAAAATGTCGAACAATTCTTGAACTAGATATTGTCAATAAAGCGATCGCTCGCTGTGAACACAAAATGATGAAATACAATCAATTTAGGAGTTTATTTAAAGAAGGTCAAAAATATTGCCAACAAAAAGATTATAAAAGAGGGAAACTGAGTTTTGAGCGAGCCCAAACATTATTTAAAATTCCACTGCTGGAAGAGGCGATCGCCGATTGTTCAGGATATCTTCAGGGACAAATTCAGTATGAATCAGCTTTGGAAAAAGCGGTAAATTTAGGGAAAAATGGTGAATTTCAGTCCGCCCTAAATGTGATTAATTTAGCCTTAAATAAGTTCGAGCGCGACGATGGTAAAACATTGCGGGCGACACTAAACCGGGTGATGCAAGGAAAAGAATATTATGGTCAGGGACTTTGGGCGGAACAGTCGGGAAATTTAGGACAGGCTATATCATTTTACCAAAAATCATATCAGTTACTCCCGGAATTAACAGAAGCCCCAATTCGCTTGGCAATTGTTTCCCTAAAAACAGGGAATTGGCAACAGGCGATCGCATATTTGCAGGGACATTCAGGAGAAAAAATTAAATATCTGCGTGGTTTTGCTTACGTCCAACAGGGTGATTTTCAACAGGCTGAAGTGGAATGGCGATCGCTATCCCATCCCCAAGTTAAAAATCAATTGGAAATTGTCCGCACATTAAGGGGGCGCGATCGCTTAAAATTGATGTGGTCTATTCAACAGTTGATTGATAATAATAACCTAGACAATGCTGGTGCTATGAGCCGTCAATTTTTACATACTTACGGCTCAGATTCGGTGGTTGAGGCTAATCTCCATAACCATATTTTACCGCGCCTAGAAGCTCAAATTTGGGAGGGTCAAGATTGGCAAAAAATTGCCCAAATTACGGAACAAGCTTGGTTAAAAAACCCAGATTTTAAATCTCTGCATAATTGGGCGATCGCTACCTATTATAATGCTCAAATTAACAGCAACACGCGCCGGGATTGGGTGGTTTCTGCTACAACGGCTTTAGCGAATTTGGCGGGCGATCCAGCTTTACACAATATTCCTTGGCTGCCGAAAAGTTCCATTAATATTGAGGAAATTTTTAGTCATTTGATGGCTACCCTAGAACGGGAAATTGATAGTTTAAAAGATGAGAACTTAGCGGAGTATATGAAACTGCGAGATCAATTTCGTCTGGATGCGATCGCCCTGAAATTAGTTAAAAAATTCCCCCATCAAGCCGCCCAAATTAATCACCTAATTTTATTACCGGGATGTTACCATCGCTACCAGCATCAATGGGGCAGTATTAATATTCCTCAAACCTCGAATTCTGTATCGACAGAAAGCAATATTTTACCGGCTCTTTATACGTCCTGGGGTGCGGCTGTGGCGGCGGCATTTGACGGAGATGGAGAACGGGCTATGCAACTTAAACCGTCTCGGAGTTACCAATTTAATTATTCTCAACCAAGGGAATATTTTGCCCAAAAATTTCTAGCCTACTCGGAAGGACGGCACTATCTGCAAAAGCAACGGTGGCGAGAGTCAGTGTCGGCTTTAAATGCTCTCAAAAATGAATGGCGATCGCACCCAGAATGGCATCAAGAACTTGAGCGCTTATGTGAGTCTCAGCGTCAGGAGTTAAACAGTTTATCAGAGCATCTGGCTTTTAGTGATTTTTGGTATCAACTATTGGGAACTGAAGCATCTTGTAGCTATTGGGTTGAATCTCGTATTCAAGAAATTGTCGAAAATATGCAGCATAATAAAATTGATAAAAGTCGCGCTTTATCTCAACTTCGAGAACTGCAAAAAACCGATAGTAGAAATCCCCGTTTAATTTATGTCATTGAAGCCTTAGAATTTGAGATTGAGGTTAATGAGATTCTTGGTTTGATGCCATCTCATTTAAATGATGCGGTACGTCGCGCCAAAAACTGCCATAATCAGAAAGTGAAGCGACATATTGCTGCTATGTTAATAGAAATTTTAATTGCGGGAGTTAATGAAGGTCAAATGAACGGGGAAACTGCCGTACAATTTGCCCGTTGGGCGCATCAAATTTGCCCCAATGACCCCGAATTTGTGGATATTTATCGTCAATGTGGAATTTATTAAATTATGTCAAATCAACTATCGAATCCTAACCCTTATCAGGTTTTAGAGGTTTCTCCTTCGGCATCAAAAGCCGAAATTACTAAGGCTTTTGCGATGGCAATGAAGCGGAAAAAATACTCCCCAGATTTAATCGCTAGGGCTAGAAAAGCCTTGATGGATGAAAAAGAACGTTTAATTGCTGATTATTTGCATCCGGTTTTACCACCCATTCAGCGGTTGAAGCGACAGGATTTCTCGGAACTTGAAAAACCGATTCCGGTTTTCGAGATGATTTCCGAATTTGATGATCTCTCGTCAGCTATTGGCGCGGACAAATCGGGCGAGGTGGCTCAACAGTTGGGGCAAAAAATGTTTATTGAATTTTTAAGTATTTAAGATGATGAATGATTCAAACAAACTGGAAATTACTGCCAAATTTCGTGACGAACTCCAAACAATTATCGGTCAGCTTTTTAAAGAAAAAACTTTAATGCAACAGGAATTAATGGAGAAAGAACAGGAGGAAAATGCACGGCTAGAAACGCTATTTTTGGAATTTTTAGAAGTGGTCGATTCTCTGGATTTTTTGATTGAATATTTGCACAATAACCCAGAACCAGATCCAAAAGCGATCGCCCGTTTACCCCAGTTAATCGCTACCATTCAGAAGAAACTACTCAATACCCTAGAAAAACGAGAGGTTATAACTATTGATTTTCAGGGGAAAAAACCGGATTTTGAGGTGTGTAAAATTATCGATCGCGAAGTTAATGGCGACCTAGAAAATGAAACGATCACCAAAATTGTCCGGCGGGGATTTCAATATGGCGATCGCCTTTTGCGTCCGGTGGAAGTGATTGTTTCCAAGTCCGAATAATACTGGCTGGTTGAGTGGGAATTTTAATTAATGTCTAAAACTCGCACTAAAAAAGCAAACTGATCAGCAATTTCTTCGATGATTTTAGCCATCGGTTTTCCCGCCCCATGTCCGGCTTTAGTTTCAATCCGAATTAACACGGGGTTGTCGCCACTGTGGGCGGCTTGTAAGGCTGAGATAAACTTAAAACTGTGGGCGGGAACTACGCGATCGTCATGGTCTCCCGTGGTGATTAAAGTAGCAGGATAGGCTGTTCCTGGCTGTAAATTATGCAGGGGAGAATAACTATAAAGCACTTGGAATTCTTCCTGATTTTCAGGGGAACCATATTCAGAAGTCCAAGCCCAGCCAATGGTAAACTTATGGAAGCGTAACATATCCATTACCGCCACTGCTGGTAGTGCCGCCCCAAACAATTCTGGGCGTTGGGTAATACAAGCACCCACTAATAAACCGCCATTACTACCACCGGATATAGCTAGTTTATTTACCTGGGTATAATTGTGGTGAATTAACCATTCAGCCGCTGCTATAAAGTCATCAAAAACATTTTGTTTTTTCAGTTTCATCCCGGCTTGATGCCATTGTTGACCATACTCGCCACCCCCCCGCAGGTTAGCCACAGCATACACACCTCCCATTTCCATCCAAACTAAACGACTTACCGAAAAATTAGGGGTTAAGGAGATGCCAAAACCACCATATCCATACAGCATTGTGGGATTATTCCCGTCGAGTTTTAAGCCCTTTTTATGGGTGATAAACATGGGAACCATTGTACCATCAGGACTGCTATAAAAAACCTGATTTGTCTGGTAATCTTCGGGGTTAAAATCGACAGTTGGCTGTCGATAAAGTTGACTTTCTCCTGTGACTATATTATACTTATAAATGGTGGGAGGAGTCGTAAAACTGGTAAAGGAATAAAAGGTTTCTGTGTCGTCTCGTTTACCATCAAATCCCCCCACTGAACCAATACCCGGCAACTCTACTTCCCGGACTACAGTTCCATCTAGGTTAAAAATATTCACCTGGGAATGGGCATCTTTGAGGTACAGGGCAACAAACTGATTATTTAGGGTGCTGACTCCTTCCAGGGTTTCTATGGCTTCTGGGATGATTTGATGGCTATTTCCGGTGTTAATATCAATGGCTATAACTCGACCCATTGGGGCATCTAAATCTGTCCTAAACCAAAATATTTCTCCTTGGTTATCAATGAAGCTATATTCTGCTTCAAATTCGGATATTAATTCGACTACGGGGCTATCAGGTTTAGTTAAATCGCGATAAAAGACGAGGTTTTTGGGGTCGGTTCCTTGCCATACCGAAATAATCAGATATTGACCATCTTCGGTGACAAATCCATTGAAACCCCATTCTTTTTGGTCAGGACGTTGGTAAATTAAAACATCTTCTGATTGAGGGGTTCCTAGGCGATGATAAAACAGTTTTTGGTAATAGTTAATATCCTCGAATTGAGTTTCTTCGTTGGGTTCATCATAGCGACTATAAAAGAATCCTTGATGGTCGTGAGTCCAAGATGCACCGGAAAATTTAATCCACTTGAGATGATCTTGGAGTGGTTTTCCGGTGTTAATATCCATCACTTTCCATTCTTGCCAGTCGGAACCTGATGCGGAAAGACCATAGGCGATTAAATTGCCATCTTCACTAATGGAAATTCCTGATAAGGCAACGGTTCCATCTTCTGATAGTTGGTTAGGGTCTAATAAAAGTCTGGGTTCGCCTTCCCATGAGTCAATTACATAGAGAACACTTTGGTTTTGTAAGCCGTCGTTTTTAAAGTAAAAATAGCGTTTCCCTTGTCGAAAGGGGATGCTATATCTTTCATAATTCCATAATTTGGTCAAGCGATCGCTTAATTTTTGGCGGCTGGGAATGGTGGAGAGGTAATCAAATGTTACCTGATTTTGGGCTGTTACCCAAGCCTTGGTTTCGTCAGAGTCCAGATCTTCTAACCACCGATAGGGGTCAGTGACTTGGATGCCATGATATTCGTCTACTTGATCACTTTGGCGGGTATGAGGATAAATCAGGGGTTGATTGAGAGCAGACATAATTAATGAATTTGACAACAATATTCTAGTTTAACCTATCATTTCTCTTTTCGGTATAGGCAACTTTTGGGCACAACAATATGTGAGATGCTGGAGCCATCATCTACTGCATAAGATACTGAGTTACTGGGCTATTGACTAACGGGAATCACCCAAGATTTTTTGAGAGAAGAACCGGCCGGACATTGGATTCTGTTTTCCCCGGTTTTGGGAGGGGCGATCGCATCTGCTCTGGGCGGTTTACGCAACTGATTAGATGAATGATCTACTAGACAAACTCCTCCGAAATTTTGAGTAACATTTTCATCAGTAACTGCCAATAAAGCACTAGCCAAAGAAATGATTAACTCGGAATCATCAGGACATTCAACCACGGGAGAGTTACCCCGTGATAATTGAATCGGCGCTGATAATTTATCCTGACTTTTACACATTCCCGCCACTGTTTGTATGAGGTTATCTCCAGGAATAATAAATACAGCACCAGCAAAATTAGGCAGACGTGAATTGGTAGGTATAGCATCAATTAAAACCAGGTTTTCATTAACATTAATCGCAAAGTTATACCCAGGTCTACCCTCAGATGTTGTGCGATATAAAGCATCTAAATTGTCGGTGAATCGATTGTAATGAAAAAGCTGTTGGCTTTGGTTTTGCAGTAAGTCGGTTAAGACTTCTCTGGCGACTTTTTCATTTTTTCTATCTCGTCTCTCGATCAATGAGGACCATATCGCAGCTATTATTCCCAAACAACTAATTAGGAAGACCAAGGCAAAAAATGAAAAATAGATGCGCTTAGGATGCCGTTTAATCCAACTTTTAATCATGGCATAAAATTGGGGTAACAGTGTCAACTTCAATTATAGCATTAATAGATTGACGATCGCCACTAATTTAAGACCCATGGCGATCGCAGTTGTCACAATGACCACAGCGAAATGATTGTGCTTCTGTCCCAAAGCCAAACGCCTCTAGTATAAATTTCCAGCGACAGTCACGGGTAGCAAAATAGCGAGTCATTTGGCGAATCGCAACTGTGTTAGAATTTTCAGTTAAAGATAGTGATGTATCTTTAATTTGATAATTAAACAAATCAACCCACTCTAATTTTCCCTGAGAATGCAAAAGAGACAAGGCGATCGCACTGTCGGGAAAACGACTGATCACTGTTTCTAAATTTCCTTTTTGGGGAAGTTTTTGAATCAAGGGTTTAGCGGTCATCATTTGTTGGCGAAAATTATCTTGTAAAAACGACAGCCTTTGTCTATCTTCAGGATACAGCCAGCCCGTCGGTTCACAGAGAATAGTCAAGGCTTCTGCTGGTTTTCCGTCTCGTCCAGCCCTTCCTACTTCTTGGATATATTCTGATAGTAATAGGGGTGGTTGAAACTGAACCACCCACCGGACATTGGGCTTGTTAATTCCCATCCCAAAAGCAGAAGTACACACCACAAATTGCAGCTTGCCTTCTAACCATTGAGATTCAATTTTGCGCCGTTTTTCCGCCGATAGTCCCCCATGATAAGGGGCTGTTTGATAGCCTAAATTCTCCAGCCACGCTGTCAATTCTTGGCTATCTCGACGGGTGCGAACATAAATTAAACCGGTTTGGTTCTGATGTTTTTTTATAAAACTTAGCAGGCATTTTCGCCTACCAAGGGGAGTAAACACTCGGCGAGTTTGTAGGTGTAAATTATCCCGATATGGACTAAGTAAAAATTCTTGAGGCTGTTGTAACTGTAACACCGTTTTAATAGTGTTTTGGGCCGTGGGATCAGCGGTAGCGGTAAAGGCAGCGATCGCTATTTTGCTACCTGGTGGTTTATGTTTTAATAAAGTGGGACGCACCGCCCCTAAACGGCGATAATCAGGTCTAAATGTATCGCCCCATTGAACTAAACAGTGACATTCATCTAAAATCAAACCATTAATAGAAACCTGGGGTTTATTGATTAAATTCCACACCGGCTTACTTAATAAAGTTTCCGGTGATAAATAGAGCAATCGCAGGCTGTTTGTTTCCAATTGATGCAAAGTGTGCCGCCGTTGCCTGGGGGACATTTGACTATGAATAATACCGGCACTTAAATGGCGATCGTGTAATTCTTTTACCTGATTTTCCATCAAGGCTACCAGCGGCGAAACTATTATGGTTAAGCCATTTTTTAATAACGCTGGCAGTTGAAAACATATAGATTTACCGCCTCCAGTGGGCAGAACAATCAAGGCATCTTGACCCCTGATAATAGCCTCAACAATTTCCTGCTGAGGGGGGCGAAAATCATCATAACCCCAAAAACGTTTTAGGGCGTTTTTTACTTGTTCAGTTGTGGTGGGTTCAGAAGGTGGAATCATGGCTGTGATTAGGGGTAAAGCGCGAAAATATAACCAAACTGTCGTCAATTTTAGATCATCGACAAATTATCAGTCCCAGATTAGGCAGTCAGCCTAGTTGCCAAAATTGATGATTTCATTTAAGATTACCATTAATCTTGTTCACCAGTAGGGGCAATTCCCAATCCTTAATCAAAATTTGTGATTTCTGCTATGTCACCGACTCGCCAAACCCTAGAATTAAAAACCCTGAAACTTTCCTATTTAGAGTGGAACCCTAACGGTCAACAGCCGTTGTTGCTTCTACATGGACTAGCCGATCATGCCCTAGTTTGGACAAGTTTAGCAGAATATCTGGGCGATCGCTATCATATTATCGCCCCCGACATGAGAGGTCACGGAGACAGCGACAAACCCGATCACGGTTATACATTCGATGAGGCGATCGCCGACCTAGAAGAGTTAATGGATCACCATCACTGGTCAAACGCCCACATTTTAGGTCATTCTTGGACGGGTAAATTACTACCTATTTGGGCCAAAAAACACCCAGAACGTTTCCGCTGTATGATTTTAGTCGATCCTATTTTCATCACTAAAATGCCTGGGTTTCTCAAATTAACCCTTCCCATAGTTTATCGTAAATTAGACTCGTTAAAATGTCTAGGACCTTTTGAGAGTTTCACCGCCGCTGAAAACCAGGCTAAACAACTCAGACAGTTTTCGGGTTGGAGTCCTCAGCAACAACAAGTTTTTGCCGCCGCCATGGAAGCAAAACCTGATGGCAAATGGGGGAGTAAGTTTAGCATTACCGCCCGTAATGAAATCTTTTTAGAAGTGATGAAAATTCCAGGATTAACAGAAGCGATCGCCATACCGACCCTGCTAGTCCAACCGGAAAAGGGAGTTAATCGTATGGAATGGCAATTAAAACCCTATCAAAAGTATCTCACCAATCTAACTATTCAACAAGTGCCGGGGAATCACTGGCCGTTTTTAGTCGCATCAGAATCTTTCAATCAAACCATTTCCGAATTTTTAAACCAGCACAATTAGACCATGAGGATATCACCTTGAGTGTAGAAATAATTGCCCATCGAGGATTTTCTAGTATCGCCCCGGAAAATACCTTAAACGCCTTACTTGCCGCCATTTACAACCAAGCAAATTCCATAGAATTTGATGTACAGATTACCGCCGATAGTGTCCCTGTGGTTTTTCATGACAAAAGCCTAAATCGGATTACTGGAACCGCCGGAACTATCCGCGAAAAAACAATTTCCGAACTGAAAGAATTAGACGCTGGGGCGTGGTTTGGGGAGTCTTATAGGGGAGAACGTATCCCCACCTTAGAGGAGGCCTTAGCAGCCCTAAAATTGATTAAGGGATGGCTGTATTTTGATATTAAACCCCATGCTATATGGTCGGATATAGAAATCAAAACCCTTCTGGGTCTCATCCGGGAAGCTAATTTAGGCGATCGCACTATTTTAACATCCTTTGACGAAGATTTACTATGGCAATGTCGCCAGTCAGAACCCCAAATAAAACTGGGATATTTTGTAGTAAATGAGTCCCAACTACCGCAGCAAATTAGCAAAGCCCAAGCCGCTGGTAATGCAATTTTGAGTAGTCAATATCAAGTGATATTAGACCAACCTAGTATCATCAAGGAAACTCGCGATAAAGGAGTTGATATAGTAGTCTGGACGGTAGACAATATTAACGACTTTGAGAGATTAGTAGATGTAGGAATTGACCGGATAATCACTAACTCTTTGATTGGTGATTATCTCATCAAAAATATCACGAATTAGTTAGGTTTTCACTGTGGATAATCTGTGCTGGCTACGCCTACTTATTCCATCAGATATAAGCCAAGTTGGGATGAGGTTATTTTGACTAAGTAGCCTCACCAAAAAAGGGCATCAGGTTAAGTTCTAGCTTGGTCATTCCCCCATCATCATTTGGGCAGTTTTTGAGGTAAATATACTGGTCATAATTCCCTATTTACAGCGTCTTATTTTAGCCGCCTAATGGTCGATTTTAGTAGGGTTAAGCCGACCACATAGAGCAGGCGATCGCCTGAAGTTTAGTTAGTTGGTCTGTACCAACTTTCCACAGTCAAATCTCGCACCCTTTGGATTCGTTGAAAGTCACTATCTGCTGAAACTAAAATCAGATTGTGTTGCCATGCAATTGAAGCAATCCATAGGTCATGTTGACTGACTCCAATATCAATCAGTCGAGTTTTACGGCGTTTATTTTTCTCTTTTGGTCCCCAATTTTTCATCAAATCAGCCTGAAATGATCCATAAATTTCGGCAGTCTTTGAATCAATTTCGTAAATCAAAATATTTTGCAAAAACTCCCTTACCCGATTCAGGTTATTCTCTCGCTGTCGAGAATTCTCCGCCATATAAATTAACTCGGCTTGTACAATCACACAAGTACAAATTTGGGACTGATCAAGTTCTGCTAACCTAGCCATAATATCCGGTTGATGATTCATGGCTAAACTACAGTGATTGGTATCTAATAAATACATATAATCTGTTAGTCTGCTTTCAATGCTTGAGTATCTGTGTCATCAGTGGAAATATATAATTGACCACGAGATGTATGGACTAACTCTAAACATTCCTCCAAGTCATCCCCTTCCCATTGACCAATTTTTTCCAGAGTTTTAAGGATGGATGCGGCAGTCGATCGCGATGAATCCGAGGCGCGAGACTTCAGAAATAGTAGAAATTCTAAAGCGATCGCTAAGATTTCATCGGGGGTTTGTTCAATTTCTTGATGGAATTGTTGTTGAATCGAAACCTGATGAGCTTCCCGATTCGATTCAGGATTGTTGATAATTTTCTGAGTATCCATAAAAAATTTCTCCGTTGGTTTGAGTATGGTCGATATTTAACCATTATAGCAACGGCAATTTGAGGTCGATCGCCTCTAGTGGTCGCTGAACCCACAGTTAATTGAGCATTGATTATAAAACTTTCCCAGTAGCCGGGTCAAAAATCATTAAATAGTTTAAATCTAGGGTAACTGGAATGCGATCGCCAGGACGCACACGCACACTGGGGGAAGCCATCAATTGCAATATGTTTCCCTGCACAGTTTTCTGATCATCCGATGGCCAGGTAGCCCTAACTAAAGTTTCCCGTCCTAGGGGTTCAACCACACTAACTTCTAATTCCAGAGGGACTTTATCCAAAGCCCAAACATCTTGTTCAACCGGATCAGTTTCCGACTCGCTGAGGTTCAATTGCAAATGTTCCGGTCTAATTCCTAACTCAAATCTCTGTCCTTCTTCGGGGTGTATTTTCTCCCGAATAACCATCGGACAAGCCACCGATTGACTCCCCACCCAAAATAAACTATTACCATAGGTAGCCGGGATAATATTCATGGGGGGATTACCCAAAAAAGTGGCAACCATCCTATTAGCAGGCTTACTGTAAACCTGTTGAGGAGTCCCGACCTGTTGAATACGACCTTGTTCTAAAATCACAATGCGATCGGCTAAGGTCATAGCCTCGACCTGATCATGAGTCACATAAATTGTGGTAATTCCTAGGCGCTGGTGAAGTTGCTTAAGTTCCGCGCGCGTATCGTCTCGTAATTGTGCGTCTAAATTAGATAAAGGTTCATCTAAAAGAAACACATCAGGTTCCCTAGCGATCGCCCTACCTAAAGCCACCCGTTGCTGTTGACCCCCCGACAATTGTTTAGGTTTGCGGCTTAACAGATGTTCAATAGATAGCGATCGCGCTACTTCCTGAATCCGTTGGTCTATCTTAGCCCTATCAGTCCCCCGCATTTTTAAACCAAAAGCCAGGTTTTCTGCAACCGTCAAATGAGGATAAAGGGCGTAATTCTGAAATACCATAGCCACATTGCGATCGCGTGCCATAATGTCATTAACTAAGCGATCGCCTATATAAATATCGCCACTGGTAGCTTTTTCTAACCCCGCAATTGTCCGCAAAATCGTTGATTTACCGCAGCCCGAAGGTCCCACCAACACCCAAAACTGACCATCAGGAATATTTAGGCTAATCCCCTCAATCGCCGTAGCGCTATCATAACTACGGGTAATATTTTCTAAACGAACAGTTGCCATTAGCTTTCCAGTAAATTAGGGTTTAATTTGCTTTAACTAGCCGTTCAAGTTCTGAAACCACCCGATCTAATTCATCTACCAAGGGCGTTAGTCCCCCAGTACCAAAAGCAGTTATTAAAGATCGATAATACCACAGCGTGCCGTCCCGCTTCCCACTAAAGCGATCCCATAACTTATCTCCAATTTCTCGATAATCCTTTAAAATCGAACGGGCGTTGTAAAGTTTGTCGCAAGCAGACACTAACTGCACAGAAGCCGAAGCCGTGGGAATATGTGCAATATAAGCCTGTTTACGTTCCCGCCAAGGTGGTGATGGAGTCTGATGGTTATCTGTACAGCCTTTGACAATTTCTGTGACCCGATCGCCAAATTTGCGCCGGATTTCTTTTTCCGTCTCCACTCCCCCTTGGTCTTCGATCGCATCATGAAGTAAGGCGGCGATCGCTTCATCCTCATCAGCCCCATATTCTAAAGCCAAACTCGCCACCCCCAACAAATGCGCCACATAGGGAACCCCAGACCCCTTGCGAACCTGATTAGCGTGTAATTCTGTCGCGTAGGTCACAGCCTGGGTAAATCGTTTTGATAACTGCATAGTTGCCATTCTAGGGTTTAATAGATAGAGGCGTTTTTTTTAATCATAATGGATCGGTTCCGAGTTGAAGTCATCGCTAAAACCCACAACCCGCAACAGGTAATTTATGCAGCGATGCACCAGGACTATACAGACAAGTTTGTTTTTGATGGTAGAAGCCATTGGCCGTCAGAATTGGAAGCGGGGGAGATAATTGTTAAGCGTCTACTAGCAGGGGAGCGTGGACACTACGGCCCCTTAGAACATCCTAGCATCACATTTAACTGTGGCTATTTTCCCCATAGTGTGATGCAGCAAGCACGTACTCATCGCGTGGGAATTTCCTTCGATGTCCAATGTTTAGCCGGTGATACAGAAGTCACCTTTATTCAAGCCAGTGGGAGTTTGAGAAAAATAAAAATTGCCGATTTATATGATGTTTGGGAAAATGGAGAAAAAGCGATTCGGACTCGCAAAATTATCGATCGCCACAACCAACCACCCGGAGAATACCGCCGCCATGGGAAGAAACGGATTCAGAAAATGTCCCTGCGAGTTCTGAATGAGGAAACCGGAACTTTCCAAATCGGTCATGTCAATAATGTGATGTGTAGTGGTTTGCAACCCGTCTATCGGCTGACCCTTGCCGATGGAAAAACCCTAGATTGTACCGTAAATCACCGTCTCTTAACCAGTGCAGGTTGGCAGACCATGGGCGATGCTTTGGGTTTGATAGTTGACGAAAATCACCAAGTTTTGGCGACCACCCAAAATTGTCAGTTGATGTGTAATGGAGTTTGGAGAAATGATGCTATTTATACCCCTAAAAGTTTCTGGGTAAATCCTCGGCTGGGGGGAGTGGCACACTTGAATCAGCCCAATCAAAATCCTGAATTGGCTAAGTTTTACCAACCCAAAGGAGAAGTTAAAAGTTTAAAAGCACATCCGGTCAAAGTCACTCAAATCGAATATATTGGAAAACAAATGACTTATGATCTGGAGGTTGATGGACCCTGGCATAATTTCGTGGCTAATGGGATTGTGGTTCACAATTCTTATCGGTACACAGGAAATCAGATCCTCGAACTTGCCGAAAACAAAAAAGACTTGGAAGATATCTTTTATTTGCGTCCGGTCGGATACTATAGCGATCGCCAAGGGAAAAAATACTATTATTCCCCTCAACAGCGACAAGCCGATTTGGACTGGTGTTTAGAAGCAGCAAAACGCTATAAAGCCGATTTAGATAATGGTTTGTCAGAAGAACACGCCAGGGGAAAAATTCCCTTTGACTACCGACAGCATTTTGTGGTTAGTTTCAATCTGCGATCGCTTCTACATTTTCTGGATTTGCGCTATAAAAAAGACGCTCAACTCGAAATCCAAAAACTCTGTGATTTGATGTGGCCCCATGTCCAAGAATGGACTCCAGCTATTGCCCAATGGTATCAAAAAAATCGCCTCGGTAAAAGCCGACTCGCCCCCTAATTAATCCGGTAAAATCAACACCCCCAAGACTTGGGGAAAAAATCACTTAAACTCTCGGAAAATATAGCCATCATGAAACTCCAAGTTCAGCAACTAAAACCATCAGCAATTTTGCCTCAATATGCCCATGAAGATGATGCCGGGCTGGATTTATTCTCAGTTGAAAATATAGAAATTCCCCCCGGTAAAAGTCATTTAGTCCGCACCGGAATTGCGATCGCTCTTCCCCCCAACACCGAAGCCCAAGTCCGTCCTCGCAGCGGTTTAGCCCTCAAACACCAAATCACAGTCTTAAATAGTCCCGGAACTATTGACGGCGGATATCGGGGAGAAATTGGCGTGATCTTGATTAATCATGGCAATACCTCATTCCAAGTACAAATAGGCATGAAAATCGCCCAGATGGTGATCTCGCCAATTGTACGGGTTGAAGTTGAAGCCGTAGAACAACTCAATTCAACCTTTAGGGGTTATAATGGATTTGGATCGACAGGTTTCGGGGTTTAATGTTATGGAAGATATCGCACCTAATTACCAACCCCCCATCAGACCTAGCTGGGATGAGTATTTTTTGATGTTTGCTAAACTAGCAGCCACCCGATCAACCTGTTTGGCTTTCCCAGTGGGGGCGGTAATTGTCAAAGATAGGCAAATTCTCGCAACTGGTTATAATGGTTCCCCCTCCGGTTCGGTTCACTGTACTACCCAGGGTTTTTGTTATCCTGGACTTAGTAGTTGTGATGCTAGTCAAACCCTACCTTCGCGGGCGGTTCATGCTGAAGCTAATGCGATCGCTCAAGCCGCCAAACATGGTATTTGCTGCGCTGGTGCCAGTATTTATGTCACCCTAGAACCCTGTATTTATTGCCTGAAATTGATTATTTCCACAGGGATTAAGGAAGTCTACTATGAGAAGGTTTTTAATAGTGGGGAAAAAGCTATGCTGCGGGATATGTTCGTTCAGGAAGGTTTAGTCAGCATTAAACAAATTCATCTATCTGAGGAAATTGCTAAACAAGGAGCCATGTTTCTCCTAAATCCCACTTCTGTTCCTCGTCCTTGACTGGTGAAATTCCCTAGGTAATGCTGGTTTAAGCCTGATTATCAACCTCTAATAATTAGTGAGGATGACAGCAAAATGATTACTCGCAAATCTTCACCTTGGCTAGTCGGAATTAGCTTGATACCAGTATTGCTAATTGCCTGCTGTGATGATGCCTATAATAGATCCTTACAGTCTCCTCCACGGGAGTTAGCTACCCCTCCCGTAGGGGAAACCCATTTAGATGCAGGCTTAACACCAGCGGCACCGCCACCAATAGCCTTAGAATTTGAGGCCGAAATTCCCAACACAGAAACCTATGATTTAATTGCCGAAAATAACTTTCAATTAGTAGCAGCTAATCCTCTGTCTACTTTCTCGATTGATGTTGATACAGCATCCTATAGTAATATACGCCGCTTTATTAACCAGCGTCAACGTCCGCCCATTGATGCAGTCCGAATTGAGGAATTGATTAATTATTTTTCCTACGATTATCCTCAACCCCAAGGCGAAGAACCCTTTTCAGTTACCACAGAAGTATCCTCAGCCCCTTGGAACCCGCAACATCAATTAGTTCATATTGGGTTACAGGGTAAAACTTTAGCGATCGAAGAATTACCCCCTAGTAATTTGGTATTTTTATTGGATGTATCTGGTTCGATGAATCAGCCCAATAGACTACCCCTATTGAAGGAAGGATTTAAGTTATTAGTTGACCAACTCAGCGAACAGGATACTGTGGCGATCGCTGTTTATGCGGGGGCGGCTGGTGTAGTTTTACCTCCTACCCCTGGTAATGAAAAACAGAAAATTATCGCCGCCATAGATGGCTTACAAGCCCAAGGTTCAACCGCTGGCGGTGAAGGTATTAAATTAGCCTATGAGTTAGCAACCAGGATGCTAAGTGAAGGCAAAAATAATCGGGTAATTCTGGCTACTGATGGCGATTTTAATGTGGGTGTATCCAGTGATGCGGAATTGGTGCGGTTGATTGAATCTTATCGCGATCGCGGTATTTATTTAACCGTGTTAGGCTTCGGTATGGGGAACTATAAAGACTCCAAAATGGAGAAACTATCGAATCATGGCAATGGTAACTATGCCTATATAGACAACCTAATGGAAGCCAAAAAAGTGATGTCTACCGAATTAACCGGAACACTATTTACCATCGCTCAAGATGTGAAAATTCAAGTAGAGTTTAACCCCGCCCAAGTCCAAGCCTATCGGTTAATTGGCTATGAAAATCGCCGCCTGGAAAATCAGGACTTTCATGATGACACCAAAGATGCGGGAGAAATTGGGGCGGGACATTCCGTAACAGCCCTTTATGAAATTATCCCCGTTGGTGTAGAATCAGATGTAAATTTACCGGCGGTGGATCAGTTAACTTATCAGCAAAATGTCGTCAGTTCAGAAGCCTATAATAGCAATGAATTAATGAGGTTGAAACTACGTTATAAACCCCCAACAGAGACGGCATCCCGGTTAATTGAACAACCCATAATTAACCGTAGTCTTCCCCTGAATCAAACCTCGGATAATTTCAGATTTGCGGCGGCTGTGGCTGAGTTTGGGATGCTGTTAAGAAACTCCCAATATCGTGGAAATTCCAGTTTTCAACAAGTCTTACAATTAGCAGAATCATCCAAAGGAGTTGATTTACACGGCTATCGATCCGAATTTATCCAGTTAGTTAAAATGACTCCCCAACGTTAATTGTAAGTAGTTTAACCGGGAGTTTCCATAACCTCGCAGCAGTTTAGGCGATTGTCAATTAAAAGGCGATCGCCACTTCCAACTAAAGGGACTCAATTTTATTTTTCAACTCCAATAGATCAGGATATTGATTAATATTTATTCTAGTAATTCCCCAATCTAAAAATTGTTTTAAAGGAGGGTATCTATTCTCCTGTCTCTGCATTTGTTTGATCAGATCTTTTCCGTGAAACCAAATTAAGTATTGCTGGCGATTCCAAAATTCTTCATCACTAAATTTTTCTTGATAATTTGTCAGATATATTTCCAAATGCTCCGATGTCACTGTATCAACAGCTTGTCGAAATTTGTTAATCATTTCTAAGGCACTAATTTTACACTCCTGTAAAACTAATGAATTCGGAAGAGTGCCACTGCCTCCTGTCCAGGTTGTTTTCAGTGTTTCGCGGGCGCTACTACCAGCTAATAACTCACCTAAAGACCATCGCACAGCTTGATAATCTTGTATATTTCTAGCACTGGTTTCAATCCATTCGGAAATGTTATCTATTCCCGGTGAGTTATTATAACTCCATTTTGAGGAAGGATTTTCTATTTTTTCCTGATACTTTTCCTGCCAATATTTATCAATTAAATCTGCATTCAATAGATAATTTTCCAGACAAGATCTGTAAGTCAAGTATGCCGATACTTTACCCCTTTTATGGCGCAGTGAAAGCAGTTGGGTCTGGGGAGTCGGTTGCTGATCAAAATCCCGATCGCGAAAGACAATATATATATGGTGGATTTGTGGTTTGATTTTGTCCGAAGTAAGCCTGTGCAAAGATGGAAAATCCAAACTTTCCACCCGTGGGTACAATCGTGGGGCGATCGCCTGATATATCCTCAACTAATCGATTGAGGAAACGATAATCTAAGCTGCTTTCCTTCCCCTCGCAAAAAATAGTTTTTCCACCACTAATTACACTCATAACTATATCTCGACTCTGATAATATGTGCATCGGGGACTAGCTGCTCTATATAATCAGAATGAGTAGTAATTATAAATTGATTGTTTTTCCCAAGTTTCGGCAAAGATCTCAGTAATGCTTGTTGCATAGGCGGATGTAAATGCAGTTCAATTTCATCAATTAAAATCACTGAATTATGAATATTCCAACTAGCAAAATCTACCAACATGGGAAAAGTCGATCGCTCTCCTCCCGACATTTCCGAAATTTCGTACTGATTCTTACCATCATACAGGTAAAACCAAGGCTCACTTAAAATGTCATCTACTCCCTCTCGTAGCACAGGACCCTCAAAACTCCGTTCGGGAAAAATAGCTTGATAAGCACGTTCGAGATCTCCATATAAATCTCTTTGTCCTGGTCGTAAATTTTTGATTTTACCCGATTCAATATCTTGATGAAACTGTCGCCACTTAGATAAACGATCACGCAGAATATCATCGGTAATTTCAACTGTTTTATCTGGATCTTCAGTAGTCAAGCTAGTTGAAGTTCTTTGTTCTGTGTACCACAGCACTGTACCCACTCGCTCGAAGACATTAAATCCGTGGGAACGTACCAATTTTCTGGCATATTCTCTACCCTTAAATTGAAAAAGTTCAGCCGCTGTCTCAGCCTGAACTCGTCCATCTCGCCATTTAATAGTTACCACATTTTCTTGAGCCGGAGCATGAGAATAACCAGAGCCTTCCAGATTTTGATAAAACTCTTGAATCGCCTTAATTTCCTGAGATGAAAATTGTACTTTCACGGCAACCCCTGGCTCAAACTTTCCCCAATTACTCCCTAATAATTCATAGTTAAATCCCAGCCATTTTAAGTCATGAAAGTGATTGATCCGACCCGTTGCCATCCCTAAAGTTGCTGCTAGAGCTTGTAAAATGCTGGTTTTGCCAGCACCATTTATTCCGATCAAAACAATCAAATCTTTTGCTAATCCGGTTTCCGAGTCCGTAAAATCTAACACCAGGTTCCGAAATTTTTTAAAATACTGCAAGTTAATCGATTGAATTTTCATCGGTTTGACCCATTCACAAAAGTTCTGGAATATGGCATAATTAAAGATTCAGTTAATATCGCCATAGCCCAACCGGATATTTAATGGTCAAGCCATGGCGATTAGAAATGAGCCGCCAACAAATCCGAGGGTTATTTGTTATAATAAAACTCGATTTCTTTATCTTTTAGGGGTGCAAAACCTGCCGCTTCTAGCATCTGGTTTAGTTCCGACTGGGCGATATGTTTGGCTCCAATGCGGACGATACGCGATCGCATAGTATTACTAACCCCACTGCGTTGGCGCTGTCCTTCCAAAGCCATCACTTTATGATATAGTTCCAGCTTTTCCGGGGGAATGGGACTCCCATCAAAATCGGTTCCTTGGGCGATCGCCACATCAATAGCATCGGCTCCGGTATTGGTAGAATTTGCACTCATGAGAATTATAACTGCCATATTTGATCAGCATTATTATAGCAGTCATTTATAGGCGTATAACACCATTACTAGCCCTGAGTTTAAATTTGATCATCTAATCCCGGTCTAGGTGTCGGTTGAATTTTCAGCTTTGATAAATGTCGTAACCAGACACCACCGACAACCGCCACAATTAGTGATATCCAAGCGATCGCCTGTTGTAGGAGTAGAAATCCTCCCGTCGCCAATAGTAACCCCAGCAATAAAAATATAGAGGCTAAAACCCGTTGTAAATCTAAGCCTAAATCCTGGGCAGGAAATAAACCAGTTTTCATCCTTTCCCGACTCCAACCTGGTCCGCCTGGTCGCACTTTTTGATAAAATGTTTCTAGGGTAGTTTCCGACTCTGGGGGGGTGAATAATAACACAATTACCCATAAACAAGTGACGCTAATGGTAATAAAAATAATCCGCCAACCAAAGTCTTCAATTTTGAACCAAGGGGAAAGACTCGTGACCATTCCCACCAAGAAACTACCCACGATCGCACTTAATTCCGCYGCCGCATTTACCCGCCACCAAAACCACCGCAATATCAACACTAAACCCGACCCGGTACCAATGGCAATCACCAGGCGAAAAACTGTGGCTACATCGGTGGCTAAAAAGGCAGCTATCGCCCCTAAAACGGTCACTAAAACGGATGATAACCTCCCCACCAATACCAACTCAGTTTGAGTGGCTGTGGGCTTGACAAAGCGCAAATAGAGGTCATTGGTAATAAACGATGCACCCCAATTAATCGAGGTGGAAACCGTACTCATAAACGCCGCCAATAARGAAGCAACCACCATCCCCAAAATTCCCACGGGGAGGAAGTCTAACATTAACTTAGGATAGCCTAATTCCTTATCAGCCAAATCAGGATAAAGCACCACAGAAGCCAAAGCCACCAAAATCCAAGGCCAGGTTCTGATTACATAGTGCATAATATTAAAAGTCCAAGCCGCCTTTTCTGCGTCGGCCTCATTTTTGGCGGCTGCAAATCGTTGGACAAATTCCCCGCCGCCGTCACTGCGTCGCCAAGACCACCACTGAAGAAAGATATAAGCAAAAAATGTACTGGCGGTAATTCCCGCCGTTTTACTAAAACTAATCCAACCCTCGCCGCCACCAAAATTAACGGGAAGTAGAGACAAAATATCTTGGTCAGGATAAGCGATCGGCACCTGTTCAACTAGGGAATGAATCCCCCCGACACTTCCCAGGGCAAAATATGCGACAATTATCGCCCCGAATAATGCCAGAAAAAACTGGAAAAAGTCCGTGGCTACCACTCCCCAAAGTCCAGCCAAACCGGCATAAATCAATACAAAAATACTGACCCCAACCACACTAAAAAGTTTAAGGTTATTGTCTCCCGCCTCAATGCCCAAACTTTGCCAAATTTCCAAAGCATCAACTACTTTAACCATGGCTAACATGGCATAACCGATCGCAATACAATTCATGGGGATGGCAAAAATAAACGCCTTCACGCCCCGCAAAATTGCGCCCATATCACCGCCATAGCGTAATTCTGTCAATTCCGCATCCGTGAGAACTTCCGATCGCCGCCACATTTTGGCAAAAATGTAGATCATAATCACGTGGGAGATGCCAAAAGTCCACCATTCCCAGTTTCCGGCAATTCCCCGGTTAGCGACAACTCCGGTAATATAGAGGGGGGTATCGATGGAAAAGGTAGTAGCAGCCATACTGATACCAGCTAACCACCAAGGAAGCGATCGGCCAGAAACAAAGAAATCCGCCAAACTTTTGGACCCTTTCCGCGACAGGTAGAGTCCCATCGCCATGGTCAAGATTAGGTAAACTAGGACAATTAGCCAATCAACGTGGTGCATTAATTTTCAGTTAATCTCAGTGAACAAGGCAAAATATCGGTTAGCCATCGCTGAGTTACTGGAGAAAGCGATCGCCCAGTTACAAACCTTACCTGAAAATGAACCCGATGCGATCGACTAAATCTGATCTGAGACTTCTCACGTCAAACCCCTCTCCCAAAAAGGGCGAGGGGCTTCAATGGCGATCGCACTCGATTTCGCACTCCATTTAATTTTGACATTGATTAGGCTTTTTGACCCTTGCGGACTTTGCTACCCATGAAAGTCACACCCAGCAAAGCTAAACCAGCAAGAGTACCGGGTTCAGGGACAGAGGCCCCCGCCAAGGCTACACCATCATTACCACATTCTAGGAATAGGCTGGCTAAATAGTCACCACTACCAATCAAAGACTTATCGAAGCTGAAACCAAAGGTATGGGTTCCCGCTTGGTTAAAGTGACCAAAATCTAAGCCAGCATTTAACAACTCCTGTTGGGAGTGCATATTAATACCACCAACCCACTTACCAGAGGCGATCACGTTATCGATAGAAGTTCTTTGACCGAAATAGTCGTAAGCCTCCTGTCTGGTGGCGATGTCAGTACCCATGGTGTTCTCGCGATAATACCCAGAGTTGTAGTAGTGTTGCAGGCTGTTGTATCCGTTATTAATGCTAGTCACACTTTGAGCGCGAACATCACTATAGACACCTAACTGGGATGCGCCAGAATCATTAGTTTCGGCAAAACGCACACCAAAGAGAGCGTTATTTTGGCTGGCGGTGAGGAAATCATCTCCGGTGAAATTGAAGAACAAGTCACCCCAACCAATTACACCACTTCTGGCATCTCTAGTGTTAACTCCCGCCAATGGTGTACCACCAGTTAAGGCAACCCATATAGTATCGGAGGTTTCCATGGTTGCCATACCGTAGATATCATATTGGGCACCACCGGAACCGTCGCCAATGGCATCAATTGCATAGTTCCAGCCATTGTGAAACTGTCCAGCAGTGGCGGTGGTGGCAGTGGCGGCAATCATGCAGGTGGCAGCGATCGCACTTCCGACTAATGTTTTGGTATAATTAAATTTCATAACCCAAACCCCGCTAACTTTTTTTTCATCCTTTGCATTCTCAACATAACTGGGTTTATGTAAAGGTTGCTACCGCAGTGAGTGGAATTACGGTAAAGTTTCTGTAAAGAGGGAACATTTTTATTAGTGAAATTACTGGCTGATTTAATTGCGTGAAAATACAGATGATTTATATATTGATTCTCACTACCCAACTGTGAATATATGGAGATGGTAGCCTCCCCAACGCCCAAGTCCACCACCACGGAGAGTTTCCTAACCCATAAGCTGTAACCCCTATTCTACCGTTACTTAGGTGTTACTCAAAACCATAGCAGGATAACAAGTGAGTAAAAAATGAGTAACGATATCAATACCCCTACAGTAGGGGGAAAGGGTAACTATGAGGGGGGCTATGCTAGATTCTTGAAAGCCTATCAGGAGTTTAAGGGGGAATGTCCCAAAGGAGTGACACTCAAGTTACAAAAGTCCGGGACTAAGTATAATTTGCTATTGCAGTTTAAGCAGCCACCTACCGGAAAACGACTACCCAAAACGGCTAACCTTGAGTGTACTCCAGAAGGGGTGATAGACTGCGTTAAGAAAGCTAAGTTGGTATCTGAAGCCCTGGGAACTATCAGCAGCGCTAGTGAGTTCTGGGATTGGTACGATGCGACTATCTTAGGAAAGAACCAGATTGAGGATAATCTGATAACTTACCGGGACATCTTTAAACAAATTGAGGATGAGTATTTTGCGGGTTACAACCGCAACACAGGAAGACCGCGTTCCCGCGATATCGCTAGCGACTTAGCGTCTTACGAGTCTACTAAAGGAGTATATTTCAGGTTGTTCCCTAACTGGGATGAATATCCTAGCTGGGAGAGTTTCAAGGCTATGCTATATATTCCCTTGCAGAATGGAGAGCGATTAATAGGCTCCAAAACTTTCAAGGAACGTTACTACATCTTAAAAGCCATAGCTAAGAAATCACCTAACAAAGAACACTGGCTTAAACAGCTTGAACCTATTAACCCCAAACAAACGCAATTCATAAAGAAACAACGGATAGCTGTTGATGTATTTAAGGATTGGTGGTTTAACACCAAACAAGAAGCCTATACCATTAAAAACCCTCAACATCAATCAACAAGGCATAGCTGGTTATGGGTGACGGGTATGGCAGTAATCTACGGACTGAGGCCAACTCAAATAGCTGCGGCCGTTAATCTAACTAAACCATTTGTAACCGAAGACGGTATCACTATCAAAGCACTGTCAGACCCTGATAATCAAGATAATTATCTTGTATTAGGAGATTAATTAGGGGTCGAGATAGACCTCACGGTCTACCCCTCCCATTCAAAACCGTACTTGAGACTTTCACCTCATACGGCTCCTAGTTTGACCGTCTCCTTGTTAAGAGTACAGCATCATCTCTTCATCAAGAGCTGTTTTATCGTCGTGACAATGGCGATGTAATAATTGAANRTTCTTNTATTCATCCTTTNCGCCTTGGCTTCTNGGT
>NZ_PKGG01000092.1:0-18444 GCF_046480465.1 Arthrospira sp. PCC 8006 | reverse complement strand
AGATCAGCCGGAAACACCAAAAGCCCATTATCCCCCCAGTCTACTCCCAGTCTATCCAAAAACTGATCTGTAAAATGGGGCGGGTGAAATCCCGGACAGATAACAGTAGTTATAGTTGTTGAATGTTCCATTCCCACAGGTAAATGATATGACCAAACTATTAGTAGTGGCAACCGGAAACCCTGGTAAGTTAAATGAAATGCTGGCTTATCTGGGTGGTATCGATGTGAAATTGCAGCTTAAGCCCGATAATTTGGACGTTGAAGAGACCGGAAACACATTTTTGGAGAATGCCTGCCTAAAAGCCAGTGAAGTGGCAAAGGCGACGGGAGAATGGGCGATCGCAGATGATTCAGGACTAGCCGTAGATGCCCTAGGGGGAATGCCAGGAGTATATTCAGCCCGGTATGCGTCCACCGATAGCGATCGCATTAGTAAATTACTCAAAGAACTGGAAACCGCCGCCGACCGTAGCGCCCAATTTATTTGTGCGATCGCCATATCTCGTCCTGATGGTTCTATTGTCCAACAAGTCCAAGGAATATGTCCAGGAGTGATTGCCCAAACCCCCCAAGGTCAAGGAGGTTTTGGCTACGACCCCATTTTTTATGTTCCTGAGCAGCAAATGACCTTTGCCCAAATGTCTCCAGAACTCAAGCGAAAAATCTCCCACCGAGGAAAAGCCTTTGACCTATTACTTCCCCAACTGAGTACCCTTCTCAATGGGTAGGAAACCAGATCACTTATTGATCGTGCGATCGTCTCAAGGCGTGGATAAGAAACTCCCACCACTACTTCCCCAGGTGGGAGAGGCTTCATGGCGGGGAATAATCGCCGAAAGCGTTTAAATTGCTTCTAGGTTCTTTTCTCCTGTGCGGATACGAATAATTTGCTCAACTGGAGAGACAAATATTTTACCGTCTCCAATTTCACCGGTACGAGAAGCCGATACGATTTTCTCTACAACCATATCAACGTGCTCATCTTCGACCACAATTTCCACCTTGAGTTTTTGTAGGAACTCAACTGTATATTCCGAACCCCGATAACGCTCAGTCTGACCCTTCTGGCGGCCAAACCCGCGAACTTCCGAAACCGTCATTCCAACAATGCCAGCATTGACCAGGGCAATCTTGACTTCATCAAGTTTAAATGGCCGAATAATGGCTTCTATCTTTTTCAAGGTTTTCACTCCTAACGCTTACTGTTTGACAATCCTACACTTGGCAGTTGGGTTTAGTGCCTGCTGATCAGGTCTTCCAGGGAATCGGTCGAACTTTCTTTAAGATCAGCTCACCAGCTATCTAAGATACTACCAGTTCGATGCAAATCTCCCCAGGGGGTAGACATTCGACCCCGATTTATTCAGCCATACATAGCCCAAACCATTTGATATCACTATCAAAGCCCCGCAATTGGTAAATCGTGATACAATTGCAGGAAAGCCTCAACCCCCTAACCCTATCGGAACCAACCGTTAGGCCTGATAGTGGCGGCTTAACAATGTAAAATCTTGTTAAAACCCTAACCGCCCAGTCCCCTTAAACAAATTCCTTACTAAAATAGAGGTTTTAACTCAACAATATAGTTAAATTAGAGGAGCGATCGTGCAACTTCAAACTAAAATTGCTGCGGGGCGTGCAACAGGTGCGTTTGCGCTCATTGATAGTCTTAAACGTCATGGCGTACAGCACATTTTTGGCTATCCTGGTGGAGCTATTCTCCCCATTTATGATGAACTGTATCGAGCCGAAGCTGAGGGCGGTATACAGCATATCCTAGTTCGCCATGAACAGGGGGCATCCCACGCGGCTGATGGGTATGCCAGAGCTACCGGACGAGTGGGAGTGTGCTTTGGTACATCAGGACCAGGAGCGACTAACCTAGTTACTGGCATTGCTACGGCTCACATGGACTCGATACCAATGGTAATCATTACCGGACAGGTAGCCCGCCCCGCCATTGGTACAGATGCTTTCCAGGAAACAGATATTTTCGGCATTACCCTACCAATAGTCAAACATTCCTATGTGGTTCGTGAACCGGGTGATATGGCTCGCATTGTGGCGGAAGCCTTCCATATTGCCAGCACAGGCCGTCGGGGTCCGGTACTCATAGACGTTCCCAAAGATGTAGGTTTAGAGGAATTTGATTATATTCCGGTTAATCCAGGAGAGGTTTCTTTACCTGGCTATCGTCCTACTGTTAAAGGCAATGTTCGCCAAATCAACCAAGCTATTAAACTTATAGAAGAAGCAGAACGTCCGCTGATGTATGTCGGTGGTGGGGCGATTTCCGCCGGAGCCCATGCAGAAATTGCGGAATTAGCAGAGCTTTTTCAGATTCCTGTAACTACCACATTAATGGGGAAAGGTTCTTTTGATGAAAAGCATCCCCTGTCTGTGGGAATGTTGGGAATGCACGGAACAGCCTATGCTAACTTTGCTGTTAGTGAATGTGATTTGTTAATAGCTGTGGGGGCGCGATTTGACGATCGCGTTACGGGGAAACTTGATGAATTTGCCTCTAGGGCGAAGGTGATTCATATTGACATTGACCCGGCGGAAGTTGGTAAAAACCGCACGCCGGAAGTGCCAATTGTCGGAGATGTTCGCCAGGTGTTGATAGACCTGTTGCGCCGCTGCCGGGAAATTGGAGATGTCGGCAACGATAATCAAACTCAATCCTGGTTAGAGCGGATTAACCGTTGGCGGGAAGATTATCCCCTGGTGGTTCCCTCTTATTCTGATAGTCTCTCTCCCCAAGAGGTGATCGCAGAATTAGGAAAAATGGCACCGGATGCGTACTATACCACAGATGTGGGTCAGCACCAAATGTGGGCGGCTCAATTTTTGAAAAATGGCCCCCGTCAGTGGATATCTAGCGCTGGGTTAGGAACTATGGGCTATGGTATCCCGTCGGCTATGGGAGCTAAAGTGGCTTTGAGCGATCGTGAGGTGATTTGTATTGCTGGGGATGCCAGTGTGCAAATGAACATCCAGGAGCTGGCTACTATAGCACAATATGGCATAAATGTCAAGACTGTAATTATTAATAACGGTTGGCAGGGTATGGTCCGCCAGTGGCAACAAGCCTTTTATGGTGAGCGCTATTCGGCTTCTAACATGGAAATCGGAATGCCAGATTTTGAAATGTTAGCACGTTCCTATGGGGTAAAAGGCATGGTCGTTAAGAGTCGTGACGAATTACACCAAGCACTAGCGGAAATGTTGGCTTATGAGGGTCCTGTGCTGATGGATGTTCATGTTACTAAGGATGAAAATTGTTATCCTATGGTAGCACCAGGAAAGAGCAATGCTCAGATGATAGGATTACCTGAACGCCGGCAGTTAGAAAAAGCGGTTGAGTTAATCTATTGCAGTAATTGTGGGGCGAAAAATGTCGCCAGTAACAATTTCTGTCCTGAGTGTGGCACGAAACTGTAAACAGTCATCTATCACCTAGTAAATAGTAGGGACAAGGTTGGTCTTGTCTCTACTGGGTCAATTATGGATATTCTGTTATCTGGCGACATATCAGTTAATAGGGGGAAGCGGTTAACCTTCCGTCGGAATAGAAAATAAGATGATCAGCCAAATCTGGATTTTTTAAGAGTAGTTGATATTGGGTGGGCGCAAACTTAATCACTTCGTAGTCAAGAGTTTTTAAGGAGTTTTTCGGCCAGGGTAAAAAGGAAGTTTCGGGGTTAGACAAGTTGAATTGATAAATCTCTGGGGTATCTTGTCTAATTAAAATTGTATCGTCCAATTCGCGTAAATTATGGTGCATGACTGTCTGAATGCTATTGGTGGTAAATTGTACCCTTTCAAAGGGTCCGTCACCGGGTTCGCGACTAAATGCGATCGCATATTTTTCACCCCCCCCAAATAGATACAAACCCTGTATTAAACCGGTCCGATAAATATAAGCACCCCGGTAATTATCAGGAATAGCAGTAATAATAGCGGGGGTATTAGGGTTATCTTGTAACATCCCCAAAAGAATATTTTGAGAAATTGAACCAGCCACCTGCCAATTTTGGTTCAAAGATTGAACAGTCAACCCAAAAATCAACAGTAAAATTGAGGAGACGACCAAAATCAGCCGGATATTCATACACAAACACGCGAGGACTACTGCTAGATAAATTGACGCAAACCCAGAACCGAAATAGAGGTATCTTTCCCCTTGGGTGTCTGTAATTGACACAAATACATTGATAGCAGGTAAAACCGCTACAAAAAAACTACCTGCTAAAAACAGCAGTAAAGGGGGGATAGTTGGGTCGGGAGTGCGGCTTTTAAACAGTAAGGAAGTACAAGCTAAGGACAGGAGAACAATTAGCCAAAAAATCGATAACCACAGACTAAAATTAGAGTTAAAAATCGGGGGCAGAAAAGTCCTAGTTGGGTAGATAATCAAATTTTGGGCAATATGAGCCCAATCAAACCTTAAATGAATATCCTCACCGTATCCCCCTACCAGTGTACCAATTTTGATAACTCTCCAGATAAAATAAACTGCTAAAACTGCCACATAGGGAATAATTAAGCCTAGTCTTTTTTTCCACAATTTCCCATCTTTTTTATTGGTAAAATAGTCGTAAATTTCAAACAAAATAATCAACCCAGGAAAGGTGACGAGAGATTCCTTTGATAGCACTGCCATAAAAAATAGCAGTAGAGATAATATATAAGGATATTTATATCGGGAATTTCTGCCGATTAAATAAGCGATAAAAGCTACAAACCCAAAAAAGCTAGAGATGACATCTGTGCGCGCAGAAATCCACGAAACTGCTTCGGTGTGACTAGGAAGTAGTAAAAATACAAACCCGGAAATATAGGGTAAAACTATTTTATAGTGGCGACCAATGGGAAAATTACGAACTAATAAACTAGCAGTCCAACCTACTGCTAAAGCATTGCTGAGATGAAATCCCAAATTAGTTAAATGATAACCGAGGGGGTCATTACCCCAAATTTGATAATCTAGGAAACTGATTAAACTCAGAACCGGACGAAAAAACAAAGATTGACCATGTTGTTGATTGACCCACAATCCCCAAGGTCCGACCTGTTCAAAAATGGCAATTAACACTAAATCATCTGACAGAAAAAATGAGTTAATAATAGGATAATAGCAAACTATACCTGCCAGAGCGATAATGACAATTAATATAGCCCGATAAATAAGGAGCGATCGCCCTTGATTAATTTTGAACATTAAACTTAACTTTTTCCCCAATGATGAATTGAATATGTCCTAAGTATCAGCCTCCACGCCAGAGGCTGTCCAGGGAGTTAGAATAACATAACATCCTATCAGTTCAACCTTAAACCTAGGAACGAAATAACGCCTAACTACGTCAAACTAGGTCATCTGTATATTAGCCGAGTGGTTGAAAAGGCGATCGCAAAACTTAAAATATCCTCATAGGCTACCAGACATCAACTCAAGACTTGAATTGTAGATCAAGGTTCCTCAGTTCCGGACGTGCTATCCTCCTTTGTGAGTGTGTGAACATCGAGAGGAGTGAATAACATGGTATCAACACCAGTCCCTTCCCAGAACGTCAAACTATCGCGCCCAGTAGCGAATTCAGTCAACCCGGCCAAAACCCGTCCCGTCTTTGGGGGGGGAACTTCCTAGTAGTCCCCTATTTGGTACAGACGGCATTCGCGGGCGAGTCGGAGAACTTCTAAACGCACCGCTGGCGCTACAGGTAGGCTTTTGGGCTGGACAAATTCTCCGCCAGCAACAGGAAAATCTCGGCCCTGTCATCCTGGCACAAGATACCCGGATTTCGGGTAATATGTTAGCGATGGCCCTATCGTCGGGGTTAACGGCGGCGGGACTAGAAGTATGGAATTTAGGAGTTTGTCCTACTCCGGGAGTAGCCTACCTCACCCAAACCTGTAAAGCTATGGGTGGGGTGATGATATCCGCCAGCCACAACCCCCCAGAAGATAACGGAATCAAATTTTTTGGCGCAGACGGCACAAAACTCTCCAGCGACCTCCAGAAGCAAATAGAAGCAGCCCTACGGGGGGCGGAAGCCTTCCCGGTTTATTCTGATTCCTGTGGACAACATTACTACAGACCGGAATTAGTCCAGAATTATGCTGATTCTCTGTATCGTCCCCTGCTACCAACTACTAACCTACAGGGAATGCGGGTGGTTTTGGATCTGGCTTGGGGGGCGGCGGTAAATATTGCACCTCAAGTATTTAGAGAAATGGGAGCCGAAGTGATTTGTTTACATGAGTCTCCCAACGGTCATCAAATTAATGTTAACTGTGGGTCTACGCACCTGGACCTACTCCGCGAAGCTGTTATAGAACATCAAGCCCATTTAGGATTTGCTTTTGATGGAGACGCAGATCGGGTGTTAGCGGTCGATAGCAGGGGTCGTACCGTTGACGGCGACTATATCCTGTACTTCTGGGGGCAGACCCTCAGAAACGCGCAGCAACTGCCCGAGGATTTGATTATTTCTACGGTTATGGCAAACTTGGGATTTGAGAGAGCCTGGGAAAAACAGGGAGGAAAAATGATCCGCACCCCGGTGGGAGATCAGCACGTCCACAGCGAAATGAAGCGGACGGGATCTATGTTGGGGGGTGAACAGTCGGGCCATATCCTCTGTCATCACTACAGCATCACAGGAGATGGTCTACTGACGGCATTACACCTAGCAGCTTTAGTGAAGCGATCGCAAAAATCGCTCAACCAACTGGTGGATGATAGTTTCCTCACCTATCCTCAACTGTTACGAAATGTCAGAGTTGAGAACCCGGACAGCCGCCGTAATTGGAAAAACTGCGAACCTCTACAAAATGCGATCGCTAATGCTGAAGCTGATATGGGGGATCAAGGTCGTATACTGGTGCGCGCTTCTGGTACTGAACCGCTGATCAGAGTTATGGTAGAAGCGGCTAACCCTAACCTGGTGCAATATTGGTGCGATCGCTTAGTGGGAGTGGTGCAACAATACTTAATTGCCTAATCTCCCCTAATGATGGGCATAACAGGGCGGATCAGATTGGGCAGTCCCCTAATTGTTGGTATATAATTTCGATTAGCGTGACCAAACAAGGCGGTTTTTAGTCGGGGAGCAAGTTACAAATGCCTAGTTACTGCCCAACTTAGAATTGAAMCCAAAATGGCATCTAAGACTAAATCCAAAAAAAAGAAGTCCCGGAAAAAAAAGTCCAAACAAAAGCAGAAAAAGCCGACCCTAACTAAAGCCCAACTTAAAGCTAAACAGCGCCAGTTTGCTAAAGACGTTAAAGCTGTTCTAGGCACTGTAATTCCCACTCTAATTGTTGGTGCGATCGTTGGGGTGGCTCTGTTTTTCGTCAAAGATGAAAGACTCGCCATTGCTGGTGGTGGTGGCATATTAGTCTTGGTTCTTTGCTATAAATACCCCCGTCATGGTCTCTGGGGTTTCCTAATCTATATGCCCTTCTCTGGAACTATTACTTACTGGATTGGGGGCGGAAATGTCATATTTCAGCTTGCCAAAGATGGCTTTTATTTTCCAGCCTTAGCTTCTATGTATAAAGACTGGAAAAGCAAAGGACTCCCTATCATTATTCCCAAGGCTCTTAAACAACCTCTGCTAATTCTTCTGGGTTTTTGTATTCTCACCATCATTTGCGTCAATGGCTTGCAACAACTTGACCCCAGACCGGGCGAGAAACCCATAGCTATGGGAATTTTGGGTTTAAAGGTATTTATGGGTTATATTCCCCTAATTACCTGTGCCTACTACCATATCAGAGACAAAAAAGATTTGCTGTTTTTAACTCGCATGACCCTAATACTGGCAATTATATGTTGCCTTTTGGGCATGGTACAATATCAATTTCTCGCCAGTGGTCGCTGTCAAGGAACTGACCATCTGACAGGAGACGATCTGTTTCAAGCAACCATCGAGTATAAGTGTTTCGTAGGCGGATCTTTAGTTTTTAGCCCCTCCCAAAATATGATCCGACTTCCGGGAACGTTTGTCGCTCCTTGGCAGTGGGCTTGGTTTTTAATTGCTAACGCCTTTTTTACCTTTGCTACCGCCTTTAGTGATCCATCAGGAAAATGGCGTATAGCCGGATTAATTGGCATGGCATTAGTATTTGTAAATGCTGTGATTTCTGGACAGCGTATTGCCTTAGCATTAGTGCCGGTAGTGACAATTATTCTACTGGTTCTCACTGGACAAATTGCTAATCTCAAGCGCTTTATTCCTATTGGTGGGGGTCTCGGATTACTTTTGGGTATAGTCATGATTGTTAACCCAGAAATGGTTCAGGAACGAGTTGATAGTTTTGTCAGTCGGTGGAATGCTTCCCCTCCCACCGACTTTATTTCCGGGCAGTTTGATCAAAGCAGTGGCGCACAACGGGGAATCCTTGGTAATGGTCTCGGACGAGCGACTAACTCCGCTCGTGTTTTTGGCAGAACTCGATTGATTGAAACTTACTATCCCAAGCTGATTTATGAAATTGGACCCCTAGGGACGATCGCTTTTCTATTTTTTGTAACTGTGATTACTTTCACGGCTTTTAAAACTTACCGTTCCGTTAAAGAAAAAAGCCTCCGCAGTTTTGGGGCTTCTTTCTGGGTGTTTGTTTTGGTGATTAGTTACAACACCTATTATTATCCCCTCGATGTTGACCCGGTAGCGGTTTATTATTGGTACTTTGCCGGGGTTATCTATAAATTACCGGAAATTGATAAGCAAGAAATTAAACGACTCATAGAAGAAGGAGAATTAGATGAAGATGAAATATAATATCTCAAAATCTCCTTATGCAATAACTTGTCAAAAACTGGCAACCATGACTAATAAATGCCCGCGAACATAGCCATCATTATCCCCCGACTATGTGGCGGTCTAGTTAGGTGTCTCTTCGTCCCCAAATTCGCTTTTTTGACAGAGTTAGGATAAACTATATTTATGGTCTAGCATGGGTTAGCTGTTGATTAACTACGGCTTAGATAACCAGTGGGAATATTTAATTTCAATCATCCACCCTTCCCCTCGACCTAATTAGCAAACAACAGGCAATTGATAGCTATGAAAATTATTGTCGCTAGTCACACTTATATTGTTGATCTCAACCGGGAGAAACTGCGGATTTTAGCTAACCTTGAACCGGGTATTGAGGTTATAGTGATTGTACCCCGTCTTTGGAACCCTGGCGGTGTCCAAAGTGAGCAGGTTAAATCCGAACCTGTGGATGAGGGAAATTTTAAGGTGGTTCCTATATCTAACCTTAGTCAAAATAACCAAGGTTTGCTGACTTTTGGTCTGGATTTAATTCCTCTGTTACAATCGTTTAAACCTGATATTATCCAAATCGAGCAAGGGGCAAAAGCCTTAACCTATGCTGAATTTATTACCCTAAATAAACTCCTAGGTATAGGCGCGAAAAATGTGTTTTTTACCTGGTGGAATTTACCATATACTCTCAAATTTCCCGTGTCGCTACTGGAACAATATAACCTAGGTAACACTGATGGTATTATTGTAGGAAACCAGGACGGGGCGGAAATTTTGCGCGACCATGGATATCAAGGACCGATGGAGGTGATGCCTCAATTAGGAGTCGATGAAACCCTATTTAAACCGGAACCACAACCGGAATTAAGGGCGGAATTAGGCATAGAACCGGATACCTTTGTGGTAGGCTTCGTTGGTCGGTTTGTGGAAGAAAAAGGACTAATCACCCTAGCTAAAGCATTAGCTAAGGTCAAACATCACCCTTGGAAATGGTTACTACTAGGGCGGGGAGAGCTGCGATCGCAACTTTTAGACCTAGCTCAGGAATTAGGGATTCAAGACCGGCTAATTATAGTCGAGAGTGTCGCCCATGACCGGGTTTGGCAATATATCAATGTCATGAATACCCTAGTTTTACCCTCGGAAACCACCTACAAATTTAAAACCCTAACCTCCATCGGCTGGAAAGAACAATTCGGCCACGTTCTCATCGAAGCTATGGCTTGCCAAGTTGCCCTAATTGGTTCGGACTCTGGGGAAATTCCCTATGTAATTGACCAAGCTGGGTTAGTCTTCCCGGAAGGGAACCCCGAAGCTCTGGCGGACTGCCTAGAAAAGTTAATCAGTAACCCAGACTTGACCCAAGAACTAGGTCAACGGGGATATGAGCGAGCCCTCTCCTGCTACACTAACCATGCCCTAGCCAAGCAACAGTTGGAATTCTATAAACAACTTTGAACTCCCGGAAAATGCAGTATTTCCCAAGGACACAGGTTCCGCCCTAGAATTTTCAAAAATTGGTAGTCTAAAATACCGATTTATCGACAGTTAGCCCTAATATTAGAAGGCGATCGCATTATGAAACCACCACTGGCAGCCCCAAATCCTTTCCGCGCTCTCAAGATTACTGACCAAAGCACTAACCACACCATAAACTAGCCAAAGGCATATCTGATGATTGTTTCAAGTTTATATTTAGGCTGTGAATCAAATATTCACACTCAGAATATGTGGTCAAAGCCTGAGTGAGCAACTGCCAATAAACTGTGTACGGGAGTTTATGGAGAATAACTTGAAAATTCGTGATGCACTCGAAAACGATTTACCCCAAATTATCGAAATTTACAATTTAGCCGTTCCCCAAAAAATCGCCACGGCTGACCTAGAGCCAATTTCCGTTGAGAGTCGGTTAGGCTGGTATCGGGAATGTCAGTCAGCCCAACGCCCCCTATGGGTCGTGGAAATTGGCGGTCGCATAATTGGATGGTTGAGTTTTCAGGCGTTCAAGAAGCGAGCCGCCTATGATGCTACTGCCGAACTGAGTATATACATCCATACTGACTATCAGGGACAGGGAATTGGCAAAAAACTACTCCATCAAGCCATAGAAGAAGGGCCAAAGTTTGGCTGTGAAACTCTACTGGCTCTAATTTTTGCCCATAACCAACCCAGCCTGAAACTCTTTGACAGTTTTGGCTTTCAACAATGGGGTTATCTCCCACAGATAGCTGTCATTGATGGAGTCAAACGGGATTTAGTGATTATGGGGCTGCACTTGTGTTGAGCCATGTTGAGCCAGAATATCCCGTAAGTGACCAACCACTTGCTCAGGCTGTTCGATCATGGCTAAATGTCCACAATTAGCAAGTTCAATCACATTTTGATAGCCACTGCGAAACAGATGATGAAAACTAGCCAGGTGGCGAACATATTGAGGTTCCATGATCTGATCGCACATTCCTGCCAAAAAATACACAGGCTGCTGTAATTGAGCCACCACTTGGGGGAGGCGATGCACTTCTGTCTCCGTAGTCGAATCCAATAAAGCACCTAAGGCCGCCTCTGGGTCCGCCATCACAAAATCAATTAATCGCTGGCGGCCCCATTCCCTAGAAACCGGACTAGCGACTTGCGCCCTGGTAAACAGCAAATCAATTAGAGGTAGGCAACAAAGCCATCGCGGACGAAACTTGACAATTTGTTCCCCTGTGACTCGGAAACGCTCAAATTCCTCTTTTAGGTAAATACCACCACCAGCATTCACGCAAACCACCCCCGCAATGCGATCGCTCAATTGCTGTGCCGCTAATAGTGCGATCGTCCCCCCTAAAGAATGTCCCACAAGCCAAGCCTTAGAGATATTTAACTCCTCGAGTAATATCCCTAAATCCTGAGCATAAGAAGCCGGAGCATAGTCACAAGAATATGGATGGCGACTGGCTAACTGAGAATCGCCAAACCCTCGCAAGTCATAGCATAAGCACTGATACTGAGGTTTTAGGCGATCGATTACAGGTTGCCAATACCGACGACTCAGCAGCCAGCCATGAATAAATACAACAACATCGGACCCATCTATTGGAGCCGTCAGATCATAGGCGTGTCCAACGCTGTGGATTTTAATAGTTGCCATAGATAACATCCTACTCTGAATCCGTCACCAGCTAAAAACTTGCGTACTAAGCAGATGATTCCCCTATAATTGACATAATTAGGGGTCGAGAGAGATGTCACCATCTCCCCCTCCCATTCAGAACCGTACGTGAGAGTTTCCCCTCATACGGCTCCTAGTCTGATTGTTCCATTGTTATGGACACAGCGTTGGCGTTATCTAACGCCGTCTTATCATCGTGGCAGTGGCGGTGCAGTAGCTGAAGATTCTTGTATTCATCCTTTCCACCGTGGCTTCGAGCTACAATGTGGTCTACTTCAACTAGGTCTGATGGGGTAAAGTATTGCCCACACCAGGTACACCTGCCTTTTTGCTTTTTGAGTAGTTTGGCTACCTTTGCTGGCGTGTCGATTGCTTGTCCTTTTCTGGTTGCCCAGTAAGTCCAATTTCCGTCATAAAGTGTTGCTTCGGGGCGCACTAGGGTATGTCTGACAATCGGCGTGTAGTTATGTTTCCACAACTGATGACCGTCCTCGGTTTGGAATAACCAAGTTTCATGCCTTTCTTTCCCATTACTGAGCTTGAGCGTTCCGGGTCTAAAGTAATTCCTCAGTTTTTCATGACTTGCCTTTCCGCATCTTGATACTGTCCATGCCCGTAACATCTTCCAGATTGTATGGTCTAGCTTGTTGAAGGTTTCGACTGAGACGACTCCTGAGTAGTAATTTGACCATCCCCGTATTATTGGGTTTAGTCTGCTTATCAGGGCTGACTGGGGTGCAGTTTTATGTTGTTTGATTACACCCTTAATCACTTCTGTATGAGCTTGAACTGCTTTGTTGCTGGGTTTTATGTGGGTTTTGTGTCCGATTAATCGGCTTGCTGTCCCACCTGTTTTTCCAGTTTTGTATTTTCCTACCGGGTATTGTCTGATGTTGAATCCTAAAAAATCAAAGCCTGGCTCTTCTGTTTTACCCTCACATTGTATGGGGTTAAGTGTATGACACACTCTGGTCTTTTCAGGTTTTATTTCTAATCCTACAGGTTTTAGCCATTCGGAAATAGCAGTTTTGCACTGTTCAATGATATCTAGTGATGGTGATATCACTACAAAATCATCGGCGTATCTCACTACTGTGGCTTGTACCACGTTCTTTTTCTTAGGATACATTGTTTCAATTAACCTACCCATACCCAACAGTGCGATGTTGGCGAGTATTGGACTTATTACCCCTCCAAGTGGAGTCCTAGCTTCTGTATCCTCGAATACGCCGTTATCTAGCACACCCGCTTTTAACCATTGTTTCAAGTCTCTTTTCAGGCTGCTTGGACAATGAATTTTGGACAGTAGGTAATCATGGTTCACGGTAAGAGCATTTTGTTATGGTCGAAAGGGAAGTCGCCTTCCCCAACTCCAATTCCAAACCGTACTTGAGACTTTCACCTCATACGGCTCCTGATGTGGATACCCCTTTGTCATTGGGAACAGGGCTACAACCCCCTGCTTTATGACCTCAACTTTCGGAGCTATATACAACCACGTAGTCATTAACTCGCTCTGGTCATAAACACTCTTAGTTGTCGCGGTCTCTATATCCACACCGTGACTAGTGGGCATATCCTAACCATTACAGTTAGGCATTAGCTTTCAGTCACATCCTTTTCCCTTAAAGGCATACGCTTACACTTTTCGCTACTCCACAGGTACATCCTGCCACTTGAGAGCCAATGAGGGGTTTAAACGTTCCATCTATGCGGGCATTCCATCTTTAGATTTGTCCTGTCCATCGGGGTACTTTAAAAGTCTATGTAGGTAGTTATAGCAGTCTCCTACTTTTCCCCTTACTCTTTTGAGCGCAGCGTATCAACCTGTTTCGCTACTGATGCTTTACGGTGGTTCAGCCGGACATTCGGTTTCCCTAATCATGGATGGTTGGCAGTGGTCGCATTTGGTAGTAGGTTCTACTTCACGCCTTCCGTTCCCCGCTTCAATCCTGGGGTTATGATTCCCAAAACTGGGGGTGGCTATCGCCGTTACTCTCAACCTTACGTTATACTCAAGGGGTTCACAACTCCCCTCTTTTTTTCGCTCAGTCTTGACCTTGAGTCTCTCTGCCTTATCTGGTTGTCGAAGCCAGATGTTGAGACACATAGATAGTTATGGGATGGTCAGGGGTGCGAATCCCTTATATTCCACCAAGGGGTGGAAGTCCCACTAGGAGGTTATTTAAGGCATTGCAGCCCTATTTCACTCCTAAACGTCTCGCACATCGCCGTTACCCTTATTTCCTAACTTTTACTTATCCATTTCTGGACTTCCTACGAGGAATTTGTATAAGTTAGTTCATTTGACCTTGGGTTCCCTGCCTTGTTTTGTATATTTCTATACCAAACTTTGGGACATATAAACAGTTGTGAGGATGGTCAGGAGTGCGCTCCTTATATTCAACCAAGGGCTTGAAATCCCCACCGGGTAGTTATTTCGGGCATTTCAGCCCTATTTCATACCCGAACGTCTCGCACTACAACACGTAGTCTTTAAACTCGCTTTCGTCATCAAACTCTTACTTGTCGCGGTCTCTATATCCACACCGTGACTAGTGGGCATATCCTAACCATTACAGTTAGGCATTGGCTTTCAGTCACATCCTTTCCCCTTAAAGGTATACGCTTACACTTTTCACTACTGTGCAGGTACATCCTGCCACTTGAGAGCCTAAAAGGGGTTTAAACGTTCCGTTTATACGGGCATTCCATCTTTAGATTTGTCCTATCCACCGGGGTACTTTTAAAAGTCTGTGTAGGTGATGTCATGATTACCCTACTTTTCCCCTTGCTCTTTTGAACGCAGCGTATCAACCTGTTTCGCTGCTAAATCATTACGATGGTTCAAGCCGGACATTCGGTTTCCCTAATCATGGATGGTTGGCAGTGGTCGCATTTGGTAGTAGGTTCTACTTCACGCCTTCCGTTCCCCGMTTCAATCCTGGGGCTATGATTCCCAAAACTGGGGGTGGCTATCGCCGTTACTCTCAACGCAATTGTTAAGGAATCATTAATATTTCCAGTTTGGCGTTTTGACCTTGAGTTCCCTGCCTTGTTTTGTATATTTCTATACCAAACGTTGGGACATATAAACAGTTATGGGATGGTCAGGGTACGAGTCCCTTATATTTCACCAAGGGGTGAAAGTCCCACTCGGAGGTTATTTCAGGCATTGCAGCCTTATTTGACTCCTAAACGTCTCGCACCATGCCGTTTACTCTATCTTCCGCCTTATTCGCCAGACCTCAACAAGATAGAGAAATGTTGGTCGTGGTTGAAAGCCCGCATTCGCCATTGCACGTGAGCAGTTTGATTCTCTCCATGATGCCATGGATTATGTTCTCAAGGCTGCGTCCTAACCGTATTGACTAGTGCTATAACACCATGCCGCAATCATGCTCATCCTGCCCTGCCTCTTCCCGGATTTGAGGGCATCGAAGCGTTGTCCTTCCTCGCAGTAACCATAAGGATAATCCGAGTCTTGACTATTCATGCCAGCTTCATCGAGGTAAACCAACTCTTCCGGCTCCATCTTTTCAATATGAGCAATAAACTCCTCTCGCTGTTGCTCATCACGTTCTTGGTAGCCGTAAGTTTTTTTTCTGGTGAAGCCAATTTTCTTCAAGGCTCTGGATATGGTGCGAGGAGAGATGTCGTCATCCCAAAGTTGAGCCATCTGAGCGGAGGTTTTGTCGCCATGCTCTTAGGCAAAAGCCTTGAATTTRTGCCAGTCGGTAATTTAGTGGCTATGACCAGGTGGGCGATTARGTTTAGGGAGGAAGTCGCCGGTGTGTTCTTTTCTTTGCAGCCAGAGATTGATGGTGTTCCTGCTGACATGGAAAACTTGACTGGCTTCGGTTTTGGGTATACCGTCTAGTTCAATTGCATTAATAACTTTTTGTCTAAGGTCGTAACTGTAGGGGGCTGGCCTTTTGGGTCTTCTGTAGATATCCTTGCCATTATACGTCCTAACTTTTCTGTCTTGTGCTATATGTGCAGGTAGTCGTATGAGCCCCCTACTTTTCCCCTTGCCCTTTTGGGCGCAGCGTGTCAACCTATTTCGCTGCTAATGTATTACCATGGTTCAAGTCGGACATTCAGTTTCCTTAATCATAGATGGTTGGCAGTGGTCGAGTAGGAGGTAGGTTCCTCCACACGCCTTCCGTTCCCCGCTTCAATCCTGGGGTTATGATTCCCCAAACTGGGGGTGGCTATCGCCGTTACCCTCTGCTCTGTGATTTCTCAGTTCGCTTAGGACTTTGGGTTCCCTGCCTTGCTTAGTTCCCTAAGCGTCGGGACATATAAACAGTTATGAGGATGGTCAGGAGTGCGATCCTTATATCCAAATTCGGGGCTGTAATCCTCACCGGGTAGTGATTTAGGGCATTTCAGCCCTATTTCATACCCGAACGTCTCGCACCATGCGCTTACATTTTTCACTACTGCCTTGTGAATAGCATTACTCACTTGTTTATAGGCAGACCATTAGAGGGGTTACAACGTTCCGTTTATACGGGCATTCCATCTTGAGATTTGTCCTGTCCACCGGGGTACTTTAAAGGTCTGTGCAGGTAGGTARAGAARMCYCCNACTTTTCCCCTTGTTCTTTTGAACGCAGCGTGTCAACCTATTTCGCTACCTAATATTGACGGTGGTTCATGCCAGACATTCGGTTTCCCTAATCATGGATGGTTGGCAGTGGTCTCGTTTCTGGTGTTAGGTTACACCTTGGAGCCTTCCGTTCCCCGCTTCAATCTGACGGGGTGTGATTCCTAAAACTGGGGGTGGCTATCGCCGTTACCCTAACTCCCTAACTTTACTTATCCATTTCTGGGCTTCCTATAAGGAATTGTATGAGTTAGTTCGTTTTGACCTTGGGTTCCCTGCCTTGTTTGTATATTTTTATACCAAACGTTGGGACATATAAACAGTTATGGGATGGTCAGGGGACGAGTCATATTTTTCACAAAGGGGGGAAAGTCCCACTAGGAGGTTATTTCAGGCATTGCAGCCTTATTTGACTCCTAAACGTATCGCACTATTGGTAGGGGTCGAGAGGGAAGTCGCCTTCCCCCACTCCCATTCCAAACCGTGCTTGATACTTTCGCATCACACGGCTCCTGATGTAGATACCCCTTGGCAACGGGAACAGGGTTACCAACCCCTGCTTTTGTACTTCAACTTTTGGAGCTAAATACAACATCGTAGTATTTAAACTCGCTTTCGCCGTTAAACTCCTGTTGATTGCAGTAACTATATCTACACCGTGACTAGTGGGCATATCCTAACCATTACAATTAGGCCTTGGCTTTCAGTCACATCCCTTCCCCTTAAAGGCATACGATTACACTTTCACTGCTCAACAAGATGTACTTGTCGAGAGCCTAAAAAGGGGTTTAAACGTTCCGTTTATATGGGCATTCCATCTGTAGACTTGTCCTTTCCACCGGGGTACTTTTAAAGGTCTGTGTAGGTAGTGAATGAAAACTCCTACTTTTCCCCTTGCTCTTTTGAGCGCAGCGTATCAACCTATTTCGCTACTTAATAWTTACGATGGTTCAAGCCGGACATTCGGTTTCCCTAATCATGGATGGTTGGCAGTGGTCGCRTYTGGTAGTAGGTTCTACTTCACGCCTTCCGTTCCCCGCTTCAATCCTGGRGTTRTGATTYCCAAAACTGGGGGTGGCTATCGCCGTTACTCTCAACCTTACGTTATACTCAAGGGGTTCATAACTTTCCCTCTTTTTTTTCGCTCAGTTTTGACCTTGAGTCTCTCTGCCTTATCTGGTTGTCGAAGCCAGATGTTGAGACACATAGATAGTTATGGGATGGTCAGGGGTGCGAATCCCTTATATTCCACCAAGGGGTGTAAGTCCCACTAGGAGGTTATTTCAGGCATTGCAGCCCTATTTCACTCCTAAACGTCTCGCACGTTATATCAGCGTCTAGCACATAATAACTTTCGTGTTTGATACTTAGATATANTTCTGGYTATTGCATCTTGGGCAGACCGTCCAGGACGGAACCCGTAGCTTGTGCCTTCAAATCTCGATTCCCATTCTGGTTCGAGAGCCGACTTAACCAAGGCTTGCCTTGCTCTGTCTTGGATTGTGGGTATTCCTATTCCAGCTTTTTTCATCCCTTCCAGGTTTTGGAATCCACACCCGTCGCAGTGGTTTTGCTTTGAGGTTTCCCTTAATGCTCTCAGCAAGTTCAAACCTTTGTCTTGGAGATATTACTTTTACTCCATCAACACCGGCTGTTTTCTTGCCTTGACCCGCTTGGGGGGCGGGTTTATTAAGCTGACTGTTGGGAAGCATGGCTGACCGTGGAACCCGCCCCTACAGTCGCACTGCTAGGAGCCTGGAATAAACTGATTTCACCAATAGACGTTGCACCCATCTTACCTTTGCATCTTGTCCCGATTTAGCTGCATGGAATATACTCTTTTGGAGCTTGAACACTTTCAGATGAACCTTAGTCAACGGGATTGCCTTCCATG
>NZ_PKGG01000045.1:0-30453 GCF_046480465.1 Arthrospira sp. PCC 8006 | reverse complement strand
TCTGCAACATCTGGGACAACATATACATTAACCATATATGCTAAAGCCGCAGAACGCTCGATTCTTGTAATTGCATTTGCCACTCAATTTCCCGCCGATTCTTTCGCAAATTTCAATTTACTGACTAGAGCAATTACAGCAGGAGGAGGACTTGTTTCTTCATCAGTAACGTCTATGGGAAACGGGTGGTATAGATGCTCAATTACCTCAACAGCATTATCAACTGCTACTGCAACAATAGTGCATTACTTGAATAATGGGTCTAGCATTCTTTACACAGGTGATGGCATTTCAGGTATCTACATTTGGGGTACACAACTAGAAGCAGCCTCCACTCCCTCATCTTACATCCCTACTCAAGCCACCAGCGTAACACGTGCTTCTGATGCGGTTAGTCGAGTGTTGGGGGATGAGTTTAATCCGAGTGAGATGACTGTTTACACCCACATTAAGGGAGGTTATACACCACCTAGTTTTTGTACACTACTGGTATTATCAAAAAGCAATACTTCGTTTAATGCAGACCGCATTATTATAAACCTAGCGACTACTGGTTGGATACGGTTAGAGGGTAGTAATATTGTATCAAGTGCAATAGTAACACCAACATCCTTCTTTCAAAGTAACGAGGAAAKAAAATACGMACTAACGCTCGGTAATAATACAATAAAGCTTCTTGTCAACGGTAGTAAGATTGGTACTTCAGTAGCGTTGAAGGATGCCGCCGATCTGGGTTGTGTAAGACCTTGTGGTGGTGCTTGGGAAAATAGTCTTATACCATCAAGACTAAACACTAAAGACTTCCGCTACTACCCTAAAGCTCTTCCAKAGTCAGAGTGTTTAGCCCTAACAAAACTGTAATGGAGAACTAAAATGACTTATGACTTACAACAATAAATTAACAGATAATGCCTAATGCGCTTAATATATCAGATAGTAACTGGTTTAAGGTTTATGAACTTAATTTTAGGATAGAGGATGATAATACGTTACACGGTACTAAAGAATTGCCTGATGTTTCTGGTAGTAAATTTGTTAGAATATTATTTGACGCTGACAGTGTACCCGTGTACTGGAAAATGGCAGGGTGGTTAAAATTCTATGCCTACAATGATATTAAGCAAGCTATGCTAGTTAAAAAAGAGACTATATGGCTTAATGAATATCAAATAATTGAATCACCGCCGTACAGCAATTTTTATGCTTCATTTTCTCCATTAGAACGGATTAAATGGTTTACACTTCATTTTTGGAAATTAATATAAATGAAAGTAATAATAGTTGAATTAGGATTAATTATTGTCGCGATTACTCTCAGTACGTTCATTACGCATACAGGACAGTTAATGATTCAGAATAAGTTAGATAATATTCAAAGCAGCCTAAGTTATTTGATTAGATATGTTAGTGATTCTATGACATCAATAGTATGTAAAAAACAGTCAAAAGATAAAGAACAATTACCCCATCTTCCAATTAACAGAGACGATATTGATGATGATGGTTGGCGTAAACCCTAATCCCTAACAGATAACAGCTACCCCAATAACTTAAATGTCCCCCTATGGTTTCTGACTGTAGGGGGTGCGTGTATGTATTTTTCATTTATAGTCTATAAATATAGTCTATAAATATAGTCTATAAATCGTTTATATGAATGCTTGCCTCTAATTTACCCACAATAAACACCCTAAGCCAAAACCTTAACCCGTCTATTAGGGGTAATCATCCCAGGCGGAACCCAGTACCCCTATAAATTGGAGACTTGTCTAGCGGTATGTAGGTATCGGCTTCGATGGGGAATCAATTCTCTAGGATTATGTAGGTATCAGCGAGAGATAACGAAACAAGTCACCAGTTGCAACGCGTTATGTAGGTAGTGAACTGAACTCAACGGGTGATGATTAGATAATGCGATCGCATTTTGTTGGTAGTGAGTAGGTTCCTCAATATTTCACCAATAACCTGACTACCCCTATGGGTTTTGAAATTTGAGCCATACCCTCCCCCTAACCGAAACAGACATATTAGGGGAACTGACCGTTGCGATAGCAGTCAACAGTGACGCTAGGAACCGCTAGGCTTGCTGTTGACGGGTATCGCTAGGGAAGTACCCTATCGGTGTTTGGTTAGGGGGAGATAGTAGGCATTTGACAGATTGATTAAGTTGTGCTTGTTGACTGAGTAATCAACCTGTTGACAGAATTATTTTCCTGTGCTAGGACTAGATTGTGAGTAATATCTGAGTAATTCAATAGGATATAGGGGTTGAGTAATAACCCGCTATCGCTGTCAGGATAAGGGTTTATAGTTAACACATTCTGTAGCTTTAACAGCGTCTACATAGCCTACAACCCCTATTCTACCGTTACTTAGGTGTTACTCAAAGCCATAACAGGATCCATCAATTTGTAGCCATAAAATAACCCCTAGGGTTTAATCCAGGGGTGTTAATTTATGAAAGGTTGACGATTAGATTAATCTATCTGATAGATAACTCCAAGGAATAATTTAGCTTCAGAGCTATCAATATCAACCCCTAACGCTGTTAACCGTTCTATGGCTACGTTCAACGGTATAGGTAACTTAGAGCATCCTTCGAGAACTTCTAAGGTAGCGTCAATCCCTTCTGTTTTATATTTACTCTCGTTGACGATTGTGCTATGTCCCATAAGTCTCGCTCTCAACTCAATAGGCAATCCATACTTTTCACCCAACAGGTTGTACAGTCTACGGAAAGCATATTTTTGAGTTACCGGGCATTTCATTGAGGCAATTTTTTGACTAAACGTTGCGTTAAAGCCTCCGACTATGCTTTTGGGTTTACTACCTTTTCTAGGGTTATATTCTGGTAACAATGGCTGCTTCAATTCCAGGAACTCAAACATATCAAGGCTAGGTATTGGTGCAACAACCCGTCCCCCTGTTTTGATACTCACTTTCCGACCTTCTGAGTCAGTAAAGTAAACATAATCACCTAGCACCAAGTAATTATCCTGATTATCGGGGTCTGACAGTGCTTTGATAGTGATACCATCATCCGTTACAAATGGCTTAGTTAGATTAACGGCAGCGGCTATCTCGGTAGGCCTTAACCCATACATTACTGCCATACCAGTCACCCATAACCAGTTATGCCGGGATGATTGATGTTGGTGGCCTTTAATAGTATAGGCTTCTTGTTTGGCGCTATACCACCAATCCTTAAAGGCATCAATGCTTATACGCTGTTTCTTTTTGAATTGCGTTTGTTTGGCGTTAATAGGCTCAAGCTGTTTAAGCAAGTGTTCTTTGTTAGGTGATTTCTCGGCTATGGCTTTTAAGATGTAGTAACGTCCCTTGAAGGTTTTTGAGCCTACTAATTGTTCTCCGTTCCGTAGGGGAGTATACAGCATAGCCTTGAAACTCTCCCAGCTAGGATATTCATCCCAGTTAGGGAAGCATTTAAAAAATATTCCCTTGGTTTGATGGTAAGATACTAAGTCGCTTACGATATCGCGAGAACGTTTCCTTCCTGTGTTGCGGTTGTAACCCGCAAAATACTCATCCTCTAGTTGTTGGAATATTTCCCGATAGGTTATCAGATTATCCTCAATCTGATTTTTCCCTAGGATGGTTTTATCGTACCAATCCCAAAATTCACTAGCGCTAGTGATAGTTCCCAGGGCTTCAGATACCAACTTAGCTTTCTTAACCCCGTCTATCACCCCTTGAGGTGTACATTCAAGATTAGCTGTCTTGGGTAGCCGTTTCCCGGTAGGTGGTTGCTTAAACTGCAATAGTAGGTTGTACCTAACCCCGGTCTTTTGAAGTTTGAGAGTTACCCCCTTGGGACATTCCCCTTTAAAGTCTTGATAGGCTTTCACGAACCTAGCGTAACTCTCATCATAGTTGCCCTTTCCCCCTACTGTAGGGGTATCAGTAGCGTTACTCATTTTTTACTCACTTGTTACTCTGTTATGGCTTTGAGTAACACCTAAGTAACGGTAGAATAGGGGTTGTAGGCTATGTAGACGCTGTTAAACCGCCTAGTTGATGGCACTTGCCACCAGTAACGTGGCGGATTTAGTGGTAGTGGGGGTTCTGTCTGACCCACAATCGGGAAACCATCGCGCACCGACATCATTAATATAACAAAGACTCTCCCTAGTTATCCGGTTAATTTCATCTGAATTTCATCTTTGATAATGGAAATTTCCCCCATCAACTTAATTCCGCTGTGGTTCGTCTGTCTGTTAGCTTTTTATGTGGCTTGCACCCTCGGAGCCAATGATGTGGCTAACTCTATGGGGACTTCTGTAGGGTCAAAGGCGATTACTCTCCGACAAGCTATTATCATTGCTGGGGTTTTGGAATTTCTAGGGGCGGTATTATTCGGGGGTAGGGTTTCGGAAACCTTAGCCACTGGGGTAGTCAAGCCGGAAGAATTTATCCGATCGCCTCAATTGTTCCAATTGGGTATGATAGCGGTATTAGTCTCGACCGGGTTATGGCTTATGATTGCCACCCGTAAGGGTTTACCCGTCGCCTCTTCCCATGCTGTGGTCGGTGCTATTTCGGGATTTAGTGCTGTGGCTGTAGGGTGGACTGCTGTAGCCTGGAAAACTGTCGGTTTGATTTCTCTGGCTTGGTTAATTACCCCCCTCATTAGTGCAGCGATCGCCGCCTCACTCTACAGTCTAATTAAATATTGGATTCTGGAACATCCACACCCCCAACAACAAATTCTCGAATGGACCCCCTGGCTCAGTTGTGCCATGATTGCAGTATTTGGCACGTTAGTAGTCCCAGAAATTAGTCAACCCCTCGCCCATTTGATTAAAAGTCAATGGGGTGTTAATTTTCCTACCCATGATTTGACTATTGCGATCGCTGGTCTAACTGTCGTTGGCCTTACCTGGTTTAGTTGGCAACCTACTTTTAGATCCGGTGATAGCAAGTCCTCCATTGAAAGACAACTCGCTCAGTTTCAGGTTTTCAGTGCTTGCTTTGTGGCTTTTGCTCATGGGTCTAATGATGTTGGTAACACTGTCGCACCCCTTGCCATTATTGTCTATATCCGACAAACCGCTTCTGTCCCCCTCGGAGAGTTTCATATCCCCCTATGGGTATTAGTTATTGGCGGCGCTGGTATTGCTACAGGTTTGGCGGTTTGGGGTCAAAAAGTCATCTCCACTGTCGGCGAAAATATTATCACTTTAGCCCCTAGTGCTGGATTTTCGGCTGAACTCGCCACCGCCACCACTGTACTAATTGCTTCTAACTTAGGGATACCTGTTTCTACCTCCCATGCGCTAGTTGGTGGTGTTGTCGGCGTGGGACTTGTTCAAGGCTGGAAGTCTATTAAATTTGGGACTGTAGGTAAGATCGCCTTGGCTTGGTTAATTACAGTCCCCACCGCTGCATTTTTGGCCGCTATAGGCTTTCTACTCCTGCGATATTTCATGGGGTAGCTTTAGCTATGGCGGCGATCGCCCCCCTAACCCCCCCTAGGATATAGTTATCAATATCTTATCCCCCTCCCCCCATAGGGGATGTTAAACTATGGGGAAATAGCTCATTGGTTAGATCAGAGGATTAAGACGTGGTAACAACTCCTGAGAAAATTACAAGTCCTAGCACCCAATTAAGCGATCGCCCTAAATCAGATCGGGTAGCCGTTTTATTGATGGGTTATGGAGAAGTAGAAAGCTATGAAGACTTTGCCAATTATAATGAACAGGCTTTAAATCTGTTAACCGCCAAATTCGCCCCAGTTCCTACTTGGATTTATCCGCCTCTAGCTAAACTTTTGGCAATATTTGACCTCCATGAATGGAGTCATCAGCACGGCAATTTTATTTCCCCCCACAATGCAATTTTTGAGAAACAACGAGCCGGAATTGAAGCACATTTACAACAAAAATGGGGCGATCGCGTTCAAGTATTTAAAGCCTTTAATTTCTGTGCCCCCTTCCTACCAGAAACAGTTTTAAGCCAAATTAAAACCGAAGGATTTGACAAAATCCTGATTTATCCACTGTTGGTAGTTGATTCAATTTTTACCAGTGGTATCGCTGTAGAACAGGTTAATAATGCTCTGGCACAATTAGCCGATACTAGCAGCCATTGGGTTACAGGTCAGCGTTATATCCCATCTTTTTATAATGAGCCTGAATACATTAATTTAATGGGGGAATTAGTGCAGTCAAAAATTGACGAAGAATTGGCGATCGCACATTTGCCCTCCCAAATAGGCATCGTATTAATGAATCATGGATGCCCCCATAAAGCCAAGGGTTTTACATCAGGAATTGATGAAAGTCAAGCCTTATATGAAAAAGTCCGGGAACAACTCATCAACCGTTATCCCTTAATTTCCGTAGGCTGGTTAAACCATGATACCCCCCTGATCGACTGGACTCAACCCAACGCGCAACTAGCCGCCCATAATCTGATAGAATTGGGAGCGACGGCTATTGTCTTCATGCCTATAGGGTTTGCTACCGAAAACCACGAAACCCTATTAGATGTAGAACACATTATCGAGGCATTGCGGCGGCGACATCCCCAGGTAAGGTATATTAAAATGGCTTGTGTCAATGACCATCCCCAATTCCTGGAGATGGCTGCTAATTGGGCTAATCCTCAGATTGAGGCATTATTAAGCCAAACAGCATTATCTATTAATCCTAGCCTGGCAGTACAATCAGATCCAGGTCATCATAGCCATAGCCATGATCATGATCATAGCCATCACCACCACTAAAACCTAGGGGCGGGTTCTCCAATTATCCCCCCCTGTACAATGGTAGGGGTAGCGATCGCGATCGCTACCCCACCACACAGGAAACAATACTCCTAATCAGAAAGTTGGATTTCCGCCCTGACCATGGGTTCCCCAATTACCCGGTTAAGGGTAAATCCGATTTTTTCGCAGATATGCTGCATCACCCGGTTATCAGTGAGGATTTCCGCCATAATACAAGTGAGTTTTTCCTGGCGACTAATATGCAGAAGTTGTTTAAGCAACTGCGTCCCTACCCCTTGACGTTGGAAAGCATCAGCCACCAATAGGGAAAATTCCGCTTCATTGCTACCATAGACCTTGCTGAGTCGTCCTAAGCCGATGATTTGTCGTTCTAGGCTTTCTGGATTGGTGTATTCTGCCACTAGAGCCATTTCGCGATCGTAATCGATAAAACAGAGTCGGGACATAGGTTCATGACCTGTCCGGGAACTAAGTTTCATCAGATGAGCATAGCGCAAATAAACGCTTTCCTCCGAAAGACTTTCATGGAATTTAACCGCCATGGGTTCATCTTCAGGACGGATAGGACGGATAGTAATAGGCATTCCCTGCTGAGAAACCCAATGGCTGACATATTGCTGAGGATAGGGTCGGATAGCTGGCTTAGATAATTGGTCTTCCGGCGTGTCTGGGTCATGGAGTACCACCCGCGCATCGAGGGCCACCAGTCGGTCTTCCGAAGCCACCAGAGGGTTAATATCAATTTCCTTAATCCAGGGTTGTTCGACCACGATATGGGAAAACCTGACCATAAGCTGTTCCAAGGCATCCATATCCACAGGAGGCCGTCCCCGCACTCCTAACAGGGCTTTATAGATTTTGGTCTGTTCCATCATCCGCCGCGCTAAAGTGGTGTTAAGGGGCGGTAGAGCCAGGGTACGGTCTTTAAATACTTCCACCAGTTGCCCACCCGTACCAAATAGCAACACTGGTCCGAATTGAGGGTCAAGGCTACTGCCAATAATTAATTCATAGCCATCTAATTTAAGCATTTCCTGAACCGTGACACCTTGGAAATGTTCAGGTCCGACCTTTTCCGCAACCGAAGAAGCGATCGCCTCATAAGCCGCCTGGACTTCTTCAGCGCTAGTTAAATTCAGTTTAACCCCACCCACATCAGTTTTATGGGTAATAGTTTCCGACAACAATTTCAGCGCTACCGGATAGCCAATAGCTTCCGCCGCCGCCAAAGCCTCCTCAACCGTGGAAGCCATGCGAGTATCAACCACAGGGATGCCATAAAGTGCGAGAAGTTCCTTAGACTCAAACTCAGTTAGCAAACTTCGTCCTTGGTGGCGAACCTTCTCAATCAGATGTTTAGCCGTTTCCAGCGTCGATAAATTATCCTCAGAAGCTGCGAAAGTCGGTGTTTCATACAAGCCACGCAAATTGTAGGTATAGCGCCACATATAGTTAAACATCCGCACCGCCGTATCAGGATAAGAGAAAGTGGCGATATTGGCTTGATTAAGAATCTTAGCCCCTGCTGCCACCTCTGCGCCACCCATCCAACTAGCCAAAATCGGTTTTTTGTGATCCTGCATTGCCAAAAACTTCAACTGTTCCGCCGTTTGAGTCGGGTCGGTCATAGCTTGGGGAGTCAAAATCACTAACAACCCATCCCCATTAGGGTCTTTAACTGCTATTTCAAAGGCTTTCGCGTAACGTTCCGGGTCTGCATCCCCTAAAATATCAATCGGGTTGCTGTGACTCCATTGGGGCGGTAAAACCTGGTTAAGGGCGTTGGTAGTTTCAGAGGATAGTTGTGCTAGGGTTCCCCCTTCAATCAGTAAAGTATCCGTAGTTAGCACTCCCGGTCCCCCTGCATTCGTTAAAATAGTTAGGCGGGGACCTTTCGGGCGCGGTTGTTTTCCCAGCAATTCTGACAGGGAGAATAAATGGGCGATATGATACACCCGCAAAACTCCACAGCGCCGAAAAGCGGCATCAAGGACATCATCACTCCCCGCTAAAGCCCCCGTATGGGAGGCTGCGGCTTTCGCTGCGGCTTCTGTGCGTCCGGCTTTGATGACAATAATCGGTTTAGTGAGGGCTACTTCCCGCGCTGCTGATAGGAATGACCGCGCATCTCCTATAGATTCCATATAGATGACAATGCTTTTGGTGTTGGGGTCATTACCGAGGTGATAAATTAGATCTCCCCAGCCCACATCTAACATTGATCCTATGGAGACGAAGGCACTAAAGCCCACATTTTCCTGAAAACTCCAGTCTAAAATGGAGGTACACAAAGCCCCACTTTGACTAATAAAGCCTACACTACCGGGAATTGCCATGGCACTCGCAAAAGTGGCATTGAGTCCGGTTAGGGGGTTCATTAGTCCCAAACAGTTAGGACCAATAATCCGCATCGTGCTTTGGCGGGCATATTCCAGGATTTGCTGTTCTAATTCGACTCCCTTGGGTCCGATTTCTTTGAACCCAGCCGAGAGAATAATTGCCCCTTTGACTCCGGCTTCCACGCATTGCCGCACTATATCCGGGACTGTGGGCGCAGGGGTGATAATAATTGCTAAATCTACTGTCTCTGGGACTTCCCCTATACTGGGATAGGCTTTGATTCCTAAAACATTGCTACGTTTGGGGTTTATGGGAAATACTGTGCCACCGAAGGGGTTACGAATTAGGTTCCACAGGAGGGTTCGCCCTACACTGTTGGGTTTTTCGGTGGCACCTATGACGGCTACTGTTTTGGGTGCAAATATGGCATTGAGGGGTTGGTGGTCGTAGCGTAAAACGTCATGGGCTGGATCGGTGCTTATAGATCTGGTGGCTTGCATAAACCATGCCTCTCTGTTGATGGGAGTTTTGCTCTGGTTGGTTGGTGAGTAGATGTTACTATTATAGACCCGATTCATTCCATTAACTTCGATCTATTGATTTTTCCTCAGTTTGGTAACTTTCACTACTGAGTGAGTGTTCAGACACCTGGGGCTGATTGACCTCCGTTTTTGAGTGGCTGCTCAATTTTTTATCATTTTGGGGTTAATTGCCGGTTAAGTTTAATTTAAATAACGAACTATAAATTCCCTACTCACAACGCTATCCTCCCTCACAACAGCGGTCTCCCCTCTGGGATTGTTACCCAGAAAGGGAGTTTTTTATGCTTGATTAATTAACTGGCGACGGCTGGAATTGGGGCGTTAAAAGCTACGATTTTATCTGAGAAAATGTAGACTTTTTGATGGATGTCAAGACCTAGAATATCCCATTCATCCCGGGTTAATTGAGCATTAATTAGAGTGCCATCTCTTAAAGATAGGGCTACCTGTACATCCCACCCTTTATATACTATCCGTTGAATTATTGCGGGGATAGTTTGATGATTGGCTATATGACTAATGCGGATATCGTGCGGGCGGACAAACACAGGAGAAGGACTATTCAGACTGTTTTCTGGAAGGATATTAACTGGGCCAATGAAACCCATGACAAAGGGAGTTGAAGGGCGATCGTAAATCTCTTGGGGAGTGCCGACTTGTTCAATTCTACCCTGATTCATGACTACAATTTCATCGGCAATTTCCATGGCTTCTTCCCGGTCATGGGTGACAATTAAGGTGGTGACATGAACTTCATCATGGAGGCGGCGCAACCAAGACCTTAAATCTTGCCGCACATTGGCATCTAAAGCGCCAAAGGGTTCATCTAATAATAGCACTTTTGGTTCTACTGCTAAAGCACGGGCGAGGGCTATGCGCTGGCGCTGTCCGCCGGATAGTTGCACGGGATAGCGATCGCCTAATCCTTCTAATTTGATTAAATCCAATAATTCGGCAACTCGCTGGCGAATATAAGGCTTAGGACGGCGGGCAATTTCCATCGGAAAAGCGATATTTTGGCGCACGGTCATGTGTTTAAATAGGGCATAATGTTGAAACACAAACCCTACTTGTCTATCTTGTACTTGGGCATTCGTAACATCACCATTTTCTAAATAAATCCGCCCATAGTCGGGTTCTTCTAATCCGGCGATCGCTCTAAGTAAAGTAGATTTACCGGAACCAGACGGCCCCAACAGAGCCACCAGCGACCCGGTTTGAACTGTTAAATTGATGTTGTCTAAAGCTACAAAATTGCCAAAGCGTTTTACCAGGTTTTCTACTTGAATAGTCATGGCTAAAATTCGGTTAATAATTGACAGTTGATAATTTGACCTTAGCGCAGAGGCCACCAAGATACTTTGTCACGGGTAGCGCTGTAGACTTCTTTGAGTCCTTCGGGGTCGCACACTCTCACAATATCGTCGGAGGAATCGTCATTTTGAGGGGGTAGTAAAAGCCCTTGTTTACGCATCCCTTTTAAGACTTGTTCAACGGTGCGGTGGTTAAGTTGGGCGACGTGGGCGATGATATCAATGGGTAGGTCAAAAACATAAATACCATCGGCTTGGGGTTGATTCAAAAGCGATCGCTCTTGGTAGATGAGTCCCCTTAATAATGCCGCCACCGCTTGGGGGGGATGGGTACTACAGTTAAGTAGGTGATATTGGAATTTTTCCCGCAGTTCAAATAAATAATCGTAGCGATCGCGGAATGTTTCATTCTCAGCGTGGAGGGTTTTAATAATGTCCAGGTCAATCTCGATCGCATCAGTGGTTTTGTAAGCCTCCACCAAACTCGGAAAAGACCGCGACACTCTCCCATAGCCTAAAGCCAGATTTCGCATCCCAAAACAACTACCCGGATAGGTGATAGCAATGATTCGGTCTAAAGGCGCACTCCGCAGGATTACCGGACCACCATTGCTGACCACATAAAGGGATGCGATCGACGTATCAGGACGGAAGGCCGTATACACCGAACGACCCGAGTACAGTTTTTGGGGCGTGACTTCTCCGGTGGCGAGTACCTCCGACAGTTCAGCCACATCTAAACCCCGAAACAGATAGTTGTTTTGACTCAGTTCTTCCGCAATCTCCTTGATTGCCCCTGGTTCTGCTGGCTTGGCCATTGCCACTTAGTTGTTCTCCACTTTTATAATACCCCACCTGTATTTATTTTGCAAGTGTATCACAAAACATTTGCATTTCATTTATACTTGACATATAATTAAAATGTGCTACGATGGCAATCAAAGCCCAATCAGGCTCCCATCTGGGAACCTCAGATTAAGGATGTACAGGTATGAAAGCCAACCTCTCAAGCCGATATCTCAATTCCCAGCCTTGGCGACAGCGCCTTTCCCTGTTTATGGTGGGAATTAGCGCCAGTGGGGTGATGGCTGGCTGTGGCACTGGGGATACAGCCGGCGATTCGGTAGAATTGACCCTAGTCTCCTACGCCGTCACCCAAGCCGCCTACGAACAAATCATTCCCCAATTCGCCGAGGAGTGGAAAGCCCAACATGGTCAAGATGTCCGTATTCGCCAAAGTTATGGGGGTTCCGGTTCCCAAGCTAGGGCGGTAATTGATGGTTTAGAGGCTGATATCGTAGCCCTCGCCTTAGCCCTGGACACCCAAGCCATTCAGGAAGCCGGACTAATTGAACCGGGATGGGAAAATGAAGCGCCCAATAATGCGATCGTCCACCGTTCCGTCGCCGCCATTATTACCCGCCCTGGGAACCCCAAAAATATCCAAGACTGGCAAGACCTAGCCCGCGATGATATTCAAACCATCACCGCTAACCCTAAAACCTCCGGGGGGGCTCGTTGGAATTTCCTTGTCCTGTGGGGAGCTAAAACCGAAACAGGTCAAACCGAAGCCCAAGCCCTCGACTTTGTGCAACAGGTTTTTAGAAACGTTCCCGTTTTGCCAAGAAATGCCCGAGAAGCTACCGAAGTTTTCTATCGACAAGGACAAGGGGATGCCTTAATTAACTATGAAAATGAAGTGCTACTGGCTCAACAGCAAGGTCAAACTTTGCCCTATGTAGTTCCCCAGACTAATATTTCTATTGATAATCCCATTGCCGTTGTTGATGCCACTGTAGACAGACGCGGAACCCGCGAAGTTGCGGAAGCCTTTGTACAGTTTCTATATACTCCCCAAGCCCAAAGAGCATTTGCTCAGGCTGGTTTTCGTCCCGTAGACCCCACAATTGAGGCGGAATTTAGCGATCGCTTTATTCCTATCTCCAATCTATTTACAGTAGAAGATTTAGGGGGATGGGATGCCGTCCAAAACCAATTTTTTGCTGACGGTGCTATGTTCGATGAAATCCAAGCCCAAGTCGGTCGCTAGTTTCAATTCTCACAGGCTTTAATCAGGTTGCCCAGCCATTTTAATTGTTCTCCAACTTCCTTTAATTGGCGCAACCCATCATGGTCACAACTTTATCAATATCTCTATCATCATTCACCCGGTTTTTACCAAAAATTCCCTGGTATTGGTGGGGAATAGGTGGTTATCTCAGCATCATGCTGTTACTGCCCATTCTTGCCCTAATTTCATTTACCGCCAATCTTACTTGGGCAGAAATATGGCGAATTACTACCCATCCCGTCGCTTTATCTGCCTACAGAGTTACATTTTTTACCGCTATTTATGCCACCTCTATTAATGGTATAGCCGGAGTCGCAGTCGCCTGGGTTTTAGTGCGCTATCGTTTCCCCGGAAAAGAAATAATTGATGGTGCCATAGATTTACCTTTTGCCCTACCCACAGCCGTTGCGGGACTCACCCTTGCTACCGTATACGCTGAAAATGGATGGCTCGGAAGTTTATTAGCTCCCCTGGGTATTAAAATTGCTTTTACCCGTCTAGGGGTCGGTTTAGCCATGGTGTTTATTTCTCTTCCTTTTGTCGTCCGAACTGTCCAACCCGTGCTTCAGGAATTGGAACCCGAACTCGAAGAAGTCGCTTGGTGCATGGGTGCTTCCCGTTGGCAAACCTTTCGCCGAGTTATATTACCTCCCTTAATTCCCGCTATTTTAACCGGGGTCGCTTTGGGATTTTCGCGGGCTGTCGGAGAGTATGGTTCTATTGTCATTATCGCTGGTAATATACCCTTTCAGGATTTGATTGCTCCCGTGCTGATTTTCCAACGTCTCGAACAGTTTGACTATGCCGGGGCTGCCGTTATTGGTACCGTTATGTTACTGGTTTCTTTAGGATCCTTATTAATCATCAACTGTCTGCAAAGTTGGGGTAATCGCATTAACCAAAGACCGTAAAATTTCTCGATAATAATTCATTTTAATAAGGATGATATATGAACCTTAAAAATATCGGATATTTGCATCCCAAAAAATTAATCCAACCCGCCCAAAACTCTCAAACCCAGGTGAGCAATTTTGAGGTGGCTTTAGTGGTCGCTGTCATTCTGTTTGTCGGGTTAGTCTTATTTGTACCTGCTGCTAATATTTTTGTGGGTGCATTTAGAAACGGCTGGAGTGGTTTTTCCCGTGCTGTGACCTCACCGGAATTTCTGCACGCTGCCAAATTAAGCCTCATGATTGATGCTATTGTAGTACCAGTTAGTGTGATATTTGGAATTGTGACCGCTTTGGCGATCGCTCGTCATCAATTCCCCGGAAGAACACTATTATTAAGTATCATAGACCTCCCCTTTTCCATTTCCCCCGTAGTAGTCGGATTAATGCTAGTATTACTCTACGGACGACAGGGTTGGTTTGGTCCTGCCTTAGAGTCTGCTAATATCAGAATATTATTTGCCTTCCCCGGTATGGTTTTAGCCAGCGCTTTTGTCTGTATGCCTTTTGTCGCGCGGGAAGTTCTCCCAGCCTTAGAAGAAATTGGCACAGAACAAGAAGAAGCCGCTAAAACTATGGGAGCCAATGATTGGCAAACCTTCTGGCGAGTGACTTTACCTTCTATTCGCTGGAGTTTATTATATGGCATTCTTCTCACTAATGCCAGGTCTATGGGAGAGTTTGGCGCGGTGGCAGTAGTTTCGGGAAATATTATCGGCAAAACTCAGACTTTGCCCCTATTTGTCGAGGAAATGCACGTTCAATATCAGACTACTGCATCCTATTCGGCGGCCGTAGTTTTGGGAAGTTTGTCCTTCGTAACTTTGGTATTCAAAAAACTGTTGGAGGCGAAAAAGACCAAGTGAGGAAATTCGAGGTGCGATCGCTTGGTTTCGGCGGCGGGTTGATCAGCTTGACTGCTGCTAAGTCTAATTAACTCCAGCGATCGCTTGGTTTCGGGGGCGGGTTGATCAGCTTGACTGCTGCTAAGTCTAATTAACTCCAGCGATCGCTTGGTTTCGGCGGCGGGTTGATCAGCTTGACTGCTGCTAAGTCTAATTAACTCCAGCGATCGCTTGGTTTCGGGGGCGGGTTGATCAGGTTAACTGGTGACAAGTCTAATTAACTCCAGAACCCGCCCCTACAATTATCAATTATTAATTATCAATTATTAATTACACGGAATAATTGCCGCCGTCACTCCTGGCCGCTGTATCTATCTGCGGGTAGAAGCCAAAATCCCACCCCAAAAGTTATCATATTATAGGTTTTTAGCTATTGGCTCACATATTCAGCTAACAGCAATTATGCCCCTGTTGAAAATCTGGATCAATCCTATTACTACTCAATCTTTATGAATGCCTTAGTCCAAGAAATTCAGTCTAGCCTATTAAGTTTAGTAGGTTCAGCTATCCAAGTAATTCCAGCCTTAATTTTTGCAATAATCGTATTGTTAATAACTCGGTTTTTATCCAAGTTTATACGACAATTTTTACAATCCACAGCACCGAGATTTGTCCGCAGTAAATCTTTACAAGTTCTTCTCATTCACACAGGTTATGTATTAACTTGGGTGGGAGGCGTAATTATCGCCTGTGTAATTGCCTTTCCTGACCTGCGTTTAGGCGATATTATCGGTTTATTAGGACTTAGCTCTGTAGCCATTGGTTTTGCTTTTCAGGATATCTTTAAAAATTTCTTAGCCGGGATTTTATTACTGTTACAAGAACCTTTCCAAATTGGTGATCAGATAGTCGTAGATGATTATGAAGGGACTATCGAAAATATTTCTATTCGGTCTACCCAAATGCTAACTTATCATGGGGAAAGGGTCGTAATTCCTAACTCCATACTGTTTACCAGTCCCGTACAGGTCAAGACAGCCGAAAGTCATCGTCGCACTGATTTAGCCATTGGAGTAGACTATAATACCCCCTTACCAATGGCTGTAGAAACTCTATTAAACGCCACCAAAACCGTCGAGGGTGTTTTGTCCGAACCAGAAGTAGAAGTCGATGTAGTGGGTTTTGGAGACAGTTCTATTGACCTCATGATTCGCTATTGGACTTTCCCAGAACGGAAACAGGTGCGACGGGTGACAACCCAAGTTATGATAGCACTTAAACAGGCTTGTGATGAGGCTGATATTAATATTCCCTATCCTATCCGCACCTTATATTTCTTTAATCAGGAACGCTATAACGACCATTACCCAGCGGCGGCTAATTCTCAGACTAATTAAGGGTAAAACTTGCAGTGCTGACCCCCACCGTTTTAAAATATTCCTGAATTGGGGGTTCCAGTGTCAAAACCGAGACAGAATTTTCGATTTTAGTTTCAATTAAACTGCGTCTTCTCAGAGATTGTAGTGCTTTTAAATAGTCACATTCCGACAGATTTTCTGCTAGTTTCCGAGAAATTTCAGTGAGACCGTTTTGATTAGCCAAGCCCAGCATAACTAAGTCGATCGCCTTCTTCTTCCCCCAATGCGATCGCCTAACTAGAAACTGGGTTTCTTTGAGTCACCGGGAATGCGATCGCTCTTTTATTCAAACCAGTTTTCCACTGCCAGATCTAAAAAATTTCGATAATCTGATACATTGTTGGTCACCACAATTAAATTGTTGACTTTCGCCACAGCAGCAATTTGACCGTCCGGGAAAGAAGGTGTCTTTCCAATACTCGTCAATCTGGCTCTTTCAATTCCGTGCCAAGTTGCCGCCTCCACATCATAAGGCAGAATTGGAATAGTCGGACGAACGATCTGATTCAAATACCTTTCTAAAAATCTCCGTCTCTGAGAATCCGGAAGGCGCGAACATCCAAAAAGAAGTTCCTGCCACACAGTCGTTGATGTGGCTACTTCTAGTTCGTGTTGTTCCAGCATTGCCATCACATTGGGATGCGGATTTTGGCGTGTCGGTTCCGAGAGGATATTAGTATCCAATAAAAATCGTAAACTCATAAAGTCACTTCTCGACCCGGCGATGAATCCCGCACCCCCTCAAAAACATCTGGTTCGATCCAAATTTCCTCAGACTCAAGTTCTTGTCTAAAATGCTGGAGACGTTGCCAAAAACCTCCCCCCGCCTCAATTGATAAGCTGATTTCTTGACCATCGGGAATGTCTATATCTTCAAATATTTCGATAGTTCGACCTTTTTTGATTCCCTTAATTTGCATGAGATATCATCCTCGATCGCCAAATGAACTGGGAACATTAATTATACCTAAAGTTTAACAAATCTTGGAGCGATCGCCTTCTTCTTCCCAAAATGCGATCGCCTAACTAAAAACCGGGTTTCTTTGAGTTGCCGGAAATGCGATCGCACAATTTATCAACCAGGCTTCTTATATAACGTCCGGTTCATTCATCAATCTCAAATAAAGAACGAGACAAACCGGACTGTCGAATAATCGATCGCAAAGTTCCGATTTTTAATTCTTTATAATTGGGAACGGGAATGGTTATTGTTGATTCGGCTTCGCGCCGTTGCATGATAATATGGCTGCCACGCACCCTCACCTCGATGAAACCCTGTTCTTCTAAAATTATGCACACTTCCTTCGCCGATAAAACCCTCAACTTACCCAACTGTAATCTCCATCGACTCAACGAAAACCTCATTATTATTTAAACGACGTTCAATTTCCGAAGCATCAGCCATCTCTAAAAAAAGTTCGATCGCTTCCATTAAATTCGATCGCGCTTCTTCCACCGTGTCACCTTGACTCGCCAGATCGAGTTCGGGACACAAAGAAAAATATCCGTCGCCTTCTCTCTCAATAATTGCAGTTAACTGTCGAGTTTTTTGCATTAGCCGTGAATCAACCAGGAACATTAATTATAATTATACCTAAACTTTAACAAATCTTGGAGCGATCGCCTTCTTCTTCCCAAAATGCGATCGCCTAACTAGAAACCCGGTTTCTTTGAGTTACCGGAAATGCGATCGCTACTTGATATTGAGAAAGCGGATTCCTTGCCAAAATAGCATAATTTTCTTGTATCTGTCAACCTTTTTATAGAGAAATTTTCAAGCCTTAAAGACGATCGCCGGGTCTACGCGAGTGACTTTTTGGATAGCAAAGAAAGCCGAACCTCCACACATTACTAAAGTCAAGAAAAACACCCCTACAGCAGAAGCCGGAGTAATCAAAATCAAAATACCCTGGGTAGCAGAAGCCCAACTTGCCACACCCAAACAGAGAGCCATTCCGGGGATATAGCCGAGAACAGCCATCCAAAAAGCCTGTTCTAAAATCACAGAATAAAGCAGGCGATCGGGAGCGCCCATAGCCTTGAGAGTACCAAATTCTTTAATATGGTCAGCAACGGAAGCATAAAGAATTTGAGCTACCACAATCATACCCACCAAAATTCCGACCACAGCACCCAAACTCAAAACGAAGCCTACGCCGGTGCGTTTTTGCCAGTAATCTTGGATTTTTTCGGCTATTTCTTGTCTGGTATAAGCGCGTGTATTAGGGAGAGTCGCTTCTAATTCAGCTTGTAGTTGCTGTAAGTCTTGATTAGGTTTGGCTTTCACTAAAATATAAGTAATTGGATCAGTTAATGTTAGGGGTCTAGGTTCAGGAGAAATATCGGTTTGGGTTTGGCGATCGCCAGAATCATCAAAAACATTAACACAGTTAAGATTGCCATTCTCAAAAGTGCATCTGGTCTGAGTTTGTAGAGGTACAGTAACATAGGCGTTAGCATTTTTCAGGGAAGCAAAGACGAAAATACTATTAACAATGGGTTGAGTACCTTGGGTTAATCCGACAATCTTCGCTTCTAAGCCAGAAATAGTAACCGTATCTCCTACACCGCTAACCTGTAGGGAGTTTAAATTACTCTCATCTACTATTACCCGATATGGTTGTTTGAGAGATTCCAAATCTCCCTCAATAATATTCCAGGGAGCAAACAGTTTACCGTCAGGGTTAGAACCGACTAAATTAATAGCTTGAATTTGACCAGTCGGATCGCGCCAACGCGCACTTTGAAAAATTAGAGGTTCTGCTAGTTCTACCCCCGGAACTTTTTGGGCTTTGGTGAGTTGTTCTAGGGCTAGTGGCATGGTGAGATTGAGATGCACCATGTCTTCGGAGGTAATCCAAATATCGGCGCTAGATTTATCAATAAGCAGAGATGAGGATTGCACAAATCCGTTGAGAATGCCATTTTGAATGGTAACTAAACTCACCGCAAACATAATCCCAGCCTGAGCCGCCAGGAAGCGGGGAATATCTTCGATGAGGTTTTTGCGAGCAATGGAAGCCATAATTACTGAGGAACTACTATAGCTAGTATTTTAGCTTTACAGAGATATCAACAACAATTCCGTTCAATATTCATTAAATATAGGTTTTCTGAGTTAGGTGATGTACAAGTCTTAGGTGTTAACTAGAAGGTTTTGGGGTCTATGGTGAGCGGCTACCAGCATAACTGACCCACTTACTTAGGGGAGAGACAGAGACAGAGACAGAGACAGAAGCTAATTTAATTATAGCGCATCTCGGAGATTGGTTTTAACTAAAGTGGTTTCACTCCAATCAACATCTTCAATATGAGCGCGATTTATGGTGACTGAAAATAGAACCGAATTATAGAAGTTGGCACCGCGTAAATCGGCTTCGGTTAAGTCAGCGTATGCTAGTTTAGCGTAGCTGAAATTAGCGCCGCGTAAATCTGCCCCTTTGAGATTGGTTTTGAACAATTTAGCCCTAGTTAAATTGGCTTCTCTGAGGTCAGAATAAAGTAATTTAGCATTGCTTAAATCGGTGTCGGACAAATTTGCTTGACAGAGATTAGCAAATAGATGGGTGTTGCTAAGATTAGCGCGACGGAGATTAATGGATTTGAGGTTAGCCTGCCAGAGGAGTAGTTCTTTTAAATTTGCTCCTTCGAGGTTTACTTCATGTAGGTCTACGCCTATAAACCCTCGTTTACCACTGGCATAAAGCTGGAGTAGTTCGGCGGGGGATAAGGTTTTATGGGGTAATGGTTTGTCCCAGTGGGTCATGCCTGTAGTTCTTTTGCTCCCAATTATAAAGTCAATCAACCCCAATTGTGGTTAATTTTTGGGCGAATTTTTTAAAGGCGTGGTTGAGGGTGATCAATTCAGTTATCCGATCTAATTGGTTTGTTAAGATCTGGTGGCTGATCAAATTCAATAGTAGGAGATACTGACCTAGGCACAGTGGGCTGTTCATAGGGAACTGGGGTCGCTGGATTTAACCAAGATTGCCAATCGGAAATTTGGGCTTGAGCAGAATTATAAACGGTAGTACCTGGGGGAATCGTTTTTAGGGTTTCTATAGCCCCGGATATATCATAAATCGCCTGATCTAATCCGCGAGTAAATAAGGTTTGACTCCAATCATTAATGAGCTGATCTGCACGCCAACGCCAAGAACTAGAACGAGAAACCCGGTCGGCTAATTGAATGCCACGAATTAAACCATCTATGGTCCCAGGAATGGCAGAAGTTTCGGCATTTTGTAAATTCTGGATATCTTGTAATTGCGATCGCCATTGGTTAATATCAGCCCGGGCTTGTTCGTACATCAATAAACCGGGTCTAATTTGTTCAGCCACAGCAATAGCATTAGCAAAATCACCCTGGGCGGCTAATTCTTGGGCGCGGTCGAGAACAGGTTGAAACTCTAGGCGCTCACTCCTAGCACGCCACTCATTAATCCTTTCTTGAGCCTCATCATATAGTGCCCTACCGCGACCAATTTGAGAAGCCCTTTCCACCGCCGCCTTCAGAGAATCAACATCTCCAAAACTCGCCAACTTTTCCGCCATATCCAAATTAGGCCGATCTTCGATTTCCTCAATTTTCTGATTCCATTGGCTAATATTTTTCCTAGCTTCACTACCACGGGAATGAGAAACCGGGATTAGTTGCAATTTAGCGATCGCCGCCCTTAAATCCGGTATAGTTTGGCTACGGGCTAATCGCGAGGCTTCATTCATAATTGTCAGATCCGCAATTTCCTGCTGCCAGCCCCGAATATATTGTTGTGCCTTCCAGTATAGCGGCCGATTACGTTCAATAGTACCTGCTTGAGCGATCGCATCTGTGAGTCCTTCTGGCGTATCCAGGAGCGCCGGAACATGGGCACGGGCTAAAACGATAAAATCCTTAACTTCCTCAGTCAGGTTAGCACTGCTGGGAATTTTATTAACCGTAGCGATCGCCTCTTGCCATTGACCCTGATTCAGGATATCTTCCGCTATAGTCATCATCGACTTACTCAAAGCCGAAACTTCTTTTTTCGCCTGATCTTGCAAATAGCTATCATCCGAAATTTCCTCTAGCTTTTTAATAGCCAGTAATAGGTTATTAACCCCCCCTTGATTCGCCAAACTTCGGGCTTCCGCCAATTTCTGACTATCTTCCCTAGCGATATGTAGTAAATCGGTTAATTTCTGATACCGCACCGTTTCCCAGTAATTATTCCCCACATTCAATAACTGGGTAGCTTCCCGAAATGCCAAATTAAACTCTTCTCGGCGCATCAAATCTTCAACCTTGCGGTAAATACCCTCAGCCCTTTTCCAAATTTCTTGCCACTGTTTAATCTGCTGTTCTACAGTAGCTGATGCTGAAGTTTGCGGGGGAGTCTTTTTCGCTATCCGAATTGCCTCCGATAATTCCCCAGCTTGAAACTTAGACTCTGCCAAATTCAGAATACCCATCGACCATTGGTCAATGTGGCGGTTAATTTCCGGGCGGAGGGGATGGTCTTCTGACAGGACACTCACCAACTCAAAGGCTAGGAGGAAATCATCTAAAGTGTTTTTACTGGCAGCCATTTCAGCACAGTACAGACGCAGAGAGGCAGAAGCAAGAGGCCAAAAAATCTTAGGACAGTTAGGTAAAGCAGGCGATCGCAACAGTAACGTACTAGCCACATAAGCCACCCCTGGGGGAGTCGCCAACACCAACAGCAACCCCAACACAGGTAGAGATGCCATAATGGGGTTATTTCTCTTTGGTGAAGGCGTTTCCGGTTCAACAGTTGGGGGAACCACTGTCACCAAAGCTGATGATACAGTAGGCTCTGGCTTCACGACTTCCGGTTCTGGCGGTGGTGAGGGTGGCTGATTCATGCTTTCCGATTCTAGCAGCATCCGCAGTTCTTTTAACCGTTCTTTACGGCTTTTACGTTCTGGCTGTATGGACTCAGCACTTCCCCGCACCAATTTTGGCGGCGACCCTACTCTGTCAGATATTGCGGGTGGTGGTGTCGCCACTTTTGGAGAACGCAATTCTAGCCAACGGTTTTGTTTCGGTGTCCTGTCAATCATAGGTTAAGCCATCCTCACGCTGCATTCACCCCCTACCAACTATCCACGGGGAAAAAGTAAGGTGCTGCTTGATTCTTATAGCACTGTTAGGAAAGCGATCGCAATCACCCCACCTAGGGAATTATTTTAGCCTTCGCTTCTAAATCCCCTAGGGAAGTTTTCTAGAAAACCTTGCCAATCTTTTCGGACAACTGATCCTCATCCTGATTCAAGTCTCGGATCAACTCATGCAGATTTTCCTTGGTGGCGTGATAAGTCTGGCCACAAAATTCACATTTAGCCTCTGCGCCGCTATCCTTTTGAATCATATCTCGCAGTTCAGCTTGTCCAAACATCTTGAGACCACCTAAAACCCGTTCAAAAGAACAGCCACAATGAAACTGTAGCAATTGGGTTTCCGGTAGAATATTTAACCCCAAATCTCCTAGCAATTGCTCAAAAATATTGGGTAGGGTTTGACTGGCGCGCAACAGAGGGGTAAAACCAGATAAAGCACCGATTCTCGATTCTAATAACTCTATCAGTGCTAAATCAGTGGCGGCTTTGGGGAGAATCTGTAATAACAGCCCCCCGGCCGCTTGTACCCCTTCTTTATCCACAAATACCCCTAAGACTAAAGCCGACGGGGTTTGTTCTGATGATACCAGATAATGGGTCAGGTCGTCACCGATTTCTCCTGACACCAGTTGAACGGTACTCGAGTAAGGATAACCATAGCCAACATCCCGCACTATGTAAACATACCCGTTTTTACCCACTGCCCTGCCAACGTCTAGTTTGTCATCAGCATTCGGGGCTAACTCAATTTCTGGGTTCCCAACATAACCCCGCACAGTGCCATCTAGCCCCGCATCGACTACAAGGCCCCCTAAAGGTCCGTCCCCTTGAATTTGAATATTGATCCGTGACTCGGGACGCTTCATGCTAGAAACCAGCAACAGACCCCCTGCCATTGTCCGTCCTAGGGCTGCTGTGGCTACATAGGACAATTTATGCCGTTTTCTTGCTTCCTCGGTTAGACGAGTGGTAATTACCCCCACGGCACGAATACCGCCGTCGGCTGCTGTAGCACGTATCAGTTGATCAGCCATAGTTCCTGGAAAATTGATGATTGACAATCTATAATTTACAGCCTATAATGGTATGCAATCCATTATCCATTTAGTTCCCGCCTGCCCCCCCTGTTCCCTCATAGTTAGAGGGGCGAAGCGGGTTTACTTATGATCACGCACCATACAAGCTACTAGGTGTGGGGTCTGTCAGTTTTGTTGTAGATTGGGGATGCACCCTAAAGGCTATCAGGTTTCAGGTGGCTCAGTTTGGTAGATTGGGGTGATGATTACCATTTTCGGGTTCTGACGCACCCTACAGGTTACTAGAACGATCGCTGACTGCTATAATTAGGAGTGGTTGTGATCCGACAAGTGCGATCGCTAACTGGTTTGATCATGGTGACTTATGCTGGGTAGTTTTCAAAAAAGCAGTCTAAGGATTGAGGTAGATGCCTCTGAGGCGACTATTCGCGAAAGTCTGTTGTATCCCCACCAAGTTCAACAGTGGTTGTGGCCTGTGCAATTTTCCCCGGGACTCCCCCAACAGTTTAATATGGGTCTCAAGTTCACCAGTTCACTGGGTCCGGTGACAATCGAACACTATGTTGATGTGGCTGAGTCTAACTGTTTGCGGTTTCTCCTCAGTGGGGGGATTGATGGCTTTCATGAATGGTATTGGGGAGAGGGTTGGGTACAATCGCGCCTAGAAGGTGTTTCTGTGTTACCTCTCAATTTGGGACAAACGGTTAATCTCAATCAGTTACGGGGATTTCTGTTATCGAAAAAGCCACAATCAGCGGATTAATCTACAAAAGCACAGGGTAGCTATATGATCGCAGTTGAACCAGCTTTTAAACCTTTACTGGGGACATCTTTACCTGAACTTACTGATTGGGTTCAGCAACAGGGACAACCAGCTTATCGGGGAAAGCAATTATATCAATGGATTTATCAGAAAGGGGCTAAATCCCTGGAGGAAATCACTGTGTTTCCGAAACAGTGGCGATCGCAATTAGCGACCATACCCGTTGGTCGTTCAACTATTCATTATCGCGCGGTTGCTAGTGATGGTACAATTAAATATCTGCTGAAATTATCCGATGGTCAAATTATTGAAACTGTCGGGATTCCTACCCATGACCGCTTAACGGTTTGTGTTTCTTCTCAGGTGGGGTGTCCCATGGCTTGCGATTTTTGCGCTACCGGAAAGGGGGGGTTCTTCCGCAACTTAGAAACCCATGAAATTGTAGATCAAGTGCTGACGGTTCAGGAAGATTTCCAACGCCGTGTCAGCCATATTGTCTTTATGGGTATGGGGGAACCTTTACTGAATACTCAAAATGCGATCGCTGCTATTACCTGCTTAAATAGAGATATTGGTATCGGACAGCGAATGATTACCCTTTCCACTGTAGGCATTCCCAACCGTATCCGCCAGTTAGCGGAATATCAGCTACAAATTACCCTGGCTGTTAGTTTACACGCTTCTAATCAAACTCTCCGAGAACAACTGATTCCCAGCGCCAAAACCTATCCCCTAGAAGCGCTAATCTCTGAATGTCGAGATTATGTGAAATTGACCGGACGGCGGGTAAGTTTTGAATATGTGATGTTAGCTGGGGTTAATGATTTACCCACCCACGCGGCGGAATTAGCCAGCCTTATGCGTGGCTTTCAAAGTCATGTTAATCTGATTCCCTATAACCCCATTAATGAGGTGGATTATCAGCGCCCTAGTCCCTCACAAATACAGGGTTTTGTGAATGAATTGGAAGAGCGACGGGTAGCAGTCAGCGTTCGCTATTCTCGCGGTTTAGATGCTGATGCAGCCTGCGGTCAACTGCGGGCTTCCCAGGAAAATTAACAATTATCGGTGGTTAATATGATTAAAAATTATGTCTATTTTTCATCGCAAAATTTACGCATTACTAGGAAATAGTGACTTATGTAATCATCTGGTTTGTTTGCAGACAGAGGAAGGACAGACAGCATTATCATGGTGGTTAACTCATCAAGGGGAGATAGAAGCGATCGCTAGTTCTTCTGATCGGATTAACCTAGAAATCGACCGAATTAGGGACTCCCCCACAATTATCAAGCATCCCATTAGTGGTCAAGCCAGGTTAATTGAACCGCCAAATCACATAACAATAGCTATTCCTGATTGGCTGAAAAATGAACCGGACCCCCAAACAGTATTTTGGTGGTTGTGGCGATTTGAACCGGAACTCCAAAGACAACAATACCCCGATGCTTTACTTTATCCCCAACATAGTATTTTACCAGACTGCCCAGTTCATAGCTATCGAGCCACAGTATCAGCATTAGCCAGCACCATTGAAGCCCAAAATCCCAGTAATGAATATCCCCACCTGTTACTATTCACATTCTCTCCAATTCAGGACTTTATCAAAGCCTCTCGCAAATTCTTGGATTTCTGGTCGGGGTCATATTTATTACATTATCTGAGTGCTAAACTTTGCTGGTTTGTAGCGGAAAACTACGGCGCAGATATAGTGATTACCCCTTCTTTGTGGGGTCAGGAAATTATCGATGCGTTTCTGTTAAAAAAATATCCGGCATTTAGTGAGACTTTCAAACTGATAGATATTGATGGTTATGACCCCCTAGAACGCTATAACCTCAATTTAAGTACCTCCTTAGCAACTGCTGGATTTCCGAATACGATCGCTATGTTATTTAACAGTGCCGCCACAGCCAAGGAAGTCGGGAATACATTGTGCCAAAAACTCCGACAAGAGTGGACTAATCTGGCTGATAATGTGAGAGAAGGCATAACTAACCATCCAATTAAACAATTAGAAATTGGTCTACGCGATCGCATTATAGAATTTCTTAAAAATCCAGCTAATCAAGACACAATTGAGCAGATACTGAAGGAATTTGCGGCTGAGGGTTCCGACCGCGAATCCCACGAACATGATCTGGAAAAATGGCAGAAAAAAAGCTGTTGGGAATGGCGTAATCTTTGGGAAAATCAAATTAATAATACCTGGCAAACTTATTGGACAGCGGTTCCTTTGGGAGACCCCAATACGCCATTAATTATTGATAAAAATAACCAAGAAGAGTTTGATGATAACTGGATTCAATCTCAACAAGAATTAGCGGGTAATCATGAAAAAAATGCACCTCCTACAGTGGCGGAAACCATTATTTATCGCAGTCTAAATAATGGCACATGGTGGGGGTCAATTCAAGCTAGATGCGCCCAAGCAATGCAAGGGATTAAAAATACTAGAACTTGGTCTATTCCTGTTTCCCCAGGATTACGTTCTAGTCTATCTGGTCAACTCAGCGCCCTGCATCCTCAATTTCGATATCATGGAAATTTTCGGGAAGGATACGGTTTACCTGTTGAGTCTATGAGACTATTTTGGCGGTTAATTGCTAAGGTATATCCGGGATTGTTTAATGGTTCAGAAATGCTCAATGCGATAGAAATGACTAAACGCATGGCTTGGGTTTATGGGGGTGTGGGTGAGTCGTTGGGGATTAATTTTAGGGATTTAGAAAATGAGAATGATGCCGAAATTGATTATAGCCAATTTATTCGATTTCCTAACCTCAGTTGTATAGCTTATGCACGGTTTGCTTATGAGGATTGGCAGCTACATAGTAATCAGGGCAAATTAACTCAATATTGGCGATATTTACAGCATCAAATTCAACAAGATTTTGGCAAGTCTAGCAAGGAATATCAAAGATTTTTAGCCCTCAGCCGTGGTCGCCTTACTAATATTCCTAAAACGGATAGTTGTATTAATCCTAATTATCTAGGTGGGAAGAATTATAATGGTATCATGTTTTCGAGTAAATGGCTGGCTGATGACATGGGCTTAAATTCTGATGAAATTCGCCGTTTGCGTCCCCTAGTGGAAGCCGCCCATATTCAGACAAAATTTGGCGATGGTTCTCCGAGTGATTGGTGGGTAATTGTATTAGGAGATGGAGACGGGATGGGAAAATATGTTTCGGGGAAAAAACTACATCCTTATCAGCAGTATTTAACTGAAACTGAACCTCATGGATTTATGCAACGGGAGGGCTATTTGCATCTAAATGATGAGGAATATAATCGGAAGCTAGAACAGTTTATTAGGGCTTTTCGAGATGATGATGAGGCTTTGTTGGCTACCAGAAAACGGATGGGACCAGCTACCCATATCGGTCTTAATAGGGCTCTGCTGGATTTCTCTAATCGCCTGGTTCCTTTGATTACTGAAAAGCGGTTTTGTGGTAAGGTAGTCTATAGTGGGGGGGATGATGTCATGGCTTTACTACCCCTGGAAGATTTGCCGGATTATCTGCTGTCTTTGAGGGCGGCTTGGTGTGGTGCTGAAGACCCTTATAAACCTCAGTTAGGAGAGGCAGATTTGAGGTTTGAAAGCCGGGGGGGTTACTGGATGCCGATATCTCAAAATCAGGATTTTCAAGGATTTCCAAATCGACCATTATTTACAATGGGAGAAAATGCAACTATGAGTTTTGGAATTGTTATAGCTCATAAAAGCGTCCCGCTCCCGATCGCTTTATCAGGATTATGGGAGGCGGAAAAACAGGCAAAAAAAATGTTGGGGACACCGGGAATTAAGCCTGATGAACCGGGATATATTCCGCCTAAAAGTGGGCTGTGTTTCCGGGTTATCTACAGTTCTGGTAATTGTTTAGAAGCGTTACTAAAAGGTGAGTTATTGGAGAGTTGGCGACAGTGGATAAACACTGATCAACCCCAAATATTAAGTTCCCTACTGTATCGATTAGCGGAAGAGTTACCACTTCACGCTTCGTTAACTCCCAATTCTAATTTAATCGCCAAAGCAGCTTGGGCAATTTCTCAACGCCGTGAGGAAGTAGAAGCGATTGAAACTAATCGAGATGGTTTAATCCGGTGGCTAGAAGATTGGGAAAATTGGGCGGGATATTTAAAGGCGCAATGGCAGGAAAATTCTCAACTAGACAACCAGGGGGAATTACCCCTAGGAATTGATTTAAAATCTCTCAGTTATCTGTTGCGTTTCTCGGCGTTTTGGTTGGATAAAATGCAGCAACGGCAAGAATGGCAGGGTAGGAAGGAGGATATTTAATGATGGATTGGTATATTATTACCCCCCTTGATGTGCTACTATTTCGAGAAGCTAAACCTTTCAGACCGGGGGAAGGGGCGATGGCTAAAGGACAGTTCCCCCCTTTACCTAGTGTGGTGTTTCAGGCTTTACGATCGCCCAGGACTAAACATCAAATTAATCCCGAATTTTTGGGGCCGTTTTTGTTGGATGAAAACCGGACTCTCTGGCTGCGGACTCCTCAAGATTTGCTGACGGTGCAAGCCGGGGAAAAATCGGATAATTACCAAGATTTGAACCTGGACTTAAACCATGATAATAGTTGGGAGAGTTTGACTAGATTAATTCCCGCTGATACCCTTGATTCCTGGGAATTTATCTGCTATAGTCAAAGTGGTTGGTTGTCTCCGATGGTTCCCCCTCAGTTAAAAAAGGGCGAGTATATTTGTGGGTCTCCCCCACCCTGGATGAAAGGGCAGGCTTTGCGGAAATATCTGGAAGGCGATCGCAATTTTACCCCCGATGATTTTTGCTCAGATCCTTGGGGAGTGCAGGTGCTACCTCATACCCATATTCAGACGGGAACACGACAGGTAAAGGACTCCGATGGCTTTTTTGTGGAGGTAGCAACCCGCTTAAAACCAGGGTGGAGTTTGGTGGCGGGGGTGAAATTAGAGGGAGAGCAAAAATCTTCTTTTGTAGTGCGTTTAGGAGGAAAAGGACACCGGGTGAGAGTCTCTTTAATTGAAAATCAGACCCTACTGGAAGAATTACGATCGCTGTGGAAACATCCCAAACCGGACACTCCCAAACCGGGGATGTTTGCTTATTTATTAACTCCTGGACTGGCGGAAACTTCCCAGAAACTTATCTATGGACTTTACCCAGATTTATGGCGGGACTGTTTGCGGGGTTGTGTAGGCGATCGCCCATTGATGTGGGGGGGAATTGGTCATCAACAGAGGCAGAAAACCCGCACCAAAAACGGAGTAGTTGAAACCAAAACAGAAAAAACCTTCGCCCTGCAACCGCAATATGCCTTCGCCCCACCGGGGACGGTGTATCTATTTGATAGCAACTCTCCGGCTACGGCTGAGATATTCCCGACCATTGACCATCTCCTACCCAATACCGAAGGAAAACCGTGGCTGCAAACCTTTCGCAAATTGAATTATGGTAAACTACTGTGGGGGGAGAGATGAGCGAATTTTTAACCTATTTGCACTTACTAACCCCCCTCCACACGGGAGGGAGTGCTAACGAAGGCAATTTAATGGGAATTGCGCGGGAAGTCCACACAGAATTTCCCTACCTACCCGCCTCTTCATTGCGTGGTAAAATTCGCGCCTCCCTGGAAACAGAAGATAATGCAGGGATATTTTTCGGGCAGAAAATCGAAAAAGGAAAACAGCCAACGGAAGGAGAAGTCTGGTTTGCTGATGCTTCGATGCTATTTTTTCCGATCGCTTCTTTGAGTCATCATCTGATCTGGATAACCTGTCCTCTGTGGTTGCGAAGGTGGCATCAGTGGGTACAAATTAACAGCATCAACGACATTATCAAACAGTGCCAGCAACTGAGTCCCACACAACCGGCCCTAGTCAGTTTTAAACCAGAAACGTTATTTTTGCAAACCGCCTTAATCAAACCAGAGAATTTAAGTCAATTTGATGGTTCATTCCTGACCAGTTTATTGTCTAGCACCTGGGGAGACAATAGCCTTAGCCTGCTACTGAAAAAGTTAGTAATTCTCAGTGATCAAGATTGCGCGGCACTGGTAGAAACCGGCTTACAGCGGGAAGTGAGAGTCGCCTTGTCCGAGGAAAGTAAAACGGTGAAAGGGGGTTCATTTCGTGCGGAAGAAGCGGTGCCGCCGGAAACGATGTTATTTTTCCCGTGGGGTATGAAGCCAGCCAAACAGACAGAATCGGGGGAAGAATCGACGGAAAAGGTGCGAGAGAAACTGCGAGCCCTGCTGAATGGACGGATTCAATTCGGAGGACTCGAAGGAATTGGACGGG
>NZ_PKGG01000179.1:0-11029 GCF_046480465.1 Arthrospira sp. PCC 8006 | reverse complement strand
CACCAGCAGATACATCAAGAAAMAGACAATGATCYCCGCAAAAGGAATGGACTGAAAAATTGCCATTAGGGGAGCTATGGGAATCAAGATAATCTGTAGTATGGGAAATTGAGTTAATAAAAATACGCCGAACTGTATTCCATACATCAAGGGTAGCATATAGGGCAAACAAGCAAAAATGCGATCGCGAACGGTCGTTGTCCCGCGCCAATTCATAGTCAGCTCTCCTGTTAACCAAAACAAGTCCACACTCCCAGCATAACGCAGTGACAAGGGAATATTGCTGAACTACGAATTAGATTTCACAGAGACACCCCCCGTTATAGCGTTAGCTTAATGGGGGAGCAGCAGCAGCAGAACGTCACAGCTAAATATTAGCAATGCGGAATCCCATCTGACACTCATACTGACCGGGTTGATTGTCTCCGGGTTTACGGATAAGATGACCACAACTAAGATGGCCACCACGCCAGCGAGGTTGACCGCTATGGTCGGCGAGTAAACACCCCTGACACACTTGATGGGTCTCAATAATTTGGTTTTCCATGACCATGACTAACATAATCTTCTCTCCCCGCGATTGCTGAAGCCCTATCCCCATTATATTTTGAGATTAGTCAAGACCCCAGGATTGATGCACAACTTAACATGGCCATTAATATCAGGTTGTGTCACGGGATACATCCGATGATCAGATTTTGTTGGCTGGGGTGGAAATATCAACTGGCGGCGGCTATATTTTTCGGGGTTAAATGTATCTGGGGGCAGTAAGCGGGTTATGATGGTGAATTTGGGGCGCACTTTCAAGCGATCGCTCCATAGTACCAAAACCTAAGAACTCTGAAAGGGGAATTTATACAGTGAGTGACACCAACCTAGACATCCTAGCCCAAAGTGATCCAACCGTAACAGAATTCATCGGACAAGAGCTACAGCGTCAACGGGAACACCTGGAACTAATCGCCAGCGAAAACTTTACCTCCGCCGCTGTCTTAGCCGCCCAAGGGTCAGTCCTCACCAACAAATATGCGGAAGGACTCCCCAAAAAACGCTACTATGGCGGCTGTGAATTTATCGATAAAATCGAGCAAATAGCTATCGATCGCGCCTGTGAACTCTTTGATGCCACCCATGCGAACGTTCAACCCCATTCAGGCGCTCAAGCTAATTTTGCCGTGTTCCTGGCTCTCCTACAGCCCGGAGATACAATCATGGGAATGGATCTATCCCACGGCGGACACTTAACCCACGGTTCCCCCGTCAATGTGTCGGGTAAATGGTTTAATGTTTGCCACTATGGAGTCAGTCCAGAAACGGAAACCCTGGACTATGACAAGATTTTGGAACTGGCTAAACAACATCAACCCAAACTGATGATTTGTGGTTATTCCGCCTACCCCCGGATTATTGAATTTGACAAATTCCGAGCGATCGCCGATGAAGTGGGAGCATACCTCCTAGCGGACATCGCCCATATTGCGGGACTGGTCGCCACAGGTCATCACCCGAACCCCTTACCCCATTGTCACGTCGTCACCACCACCACCCATAAAACTCTGCGCGGACCTAGGGGGGGGTTAATCCTTACCCGTGACCCAGAATTGGGCAAAAAACTAGATAAAGCCGTTTTTCCCGGTACTCAAGGCGGACCCCTGGAGCACGTCATTGCTGGTAAAGCGGTCGCCTTTGGGGAAGCACTAAAACCGGAATTTAAAACCTACTCAAGCCAAGTGATCGCCAATGCTCAAGCCTTAGCTAACTGCTTACAGCAACGGGGCTTAAAAATTGTTTCTGGTGGTACAGACAACCATCTGATGTTGGTGGATTTGCGATCGGTGAAAATGACCGGAAAAATTGCCGATCGCTTGATGAGTGAAATCAACATCACCGCCAATAAAAACACAGTCCCCTTTGACCCAGAATCACCCTTTGTCACCAGTGGTCTGCGGTTAGGTTCTCCAGCCATGACCACCAGAGGGATGGGAACTTCAGAATTTATCGAAATCGGTAATATTATCGCCGATCGCCTTTTAAATCCTGATGATGACACAGTGACAGCCGACTGTCGCGCGCGGGTCGCCCAACTTTGCGATCGCTTCCCCCTATATCCCCATTTACAAATCAAAGTTCCCGCACTAACTTAATCAGTTTCTGGGTCTGATTCTGGGTCTGATGGGTGCAAAAATAACCAACAATACCCCCATCTTTTAAGGGGAGACTGTGATCAGGCGGTTCAAAATATAGTAGACTCACCCTGAACTAGCTTTTAGCACCCATCCCAAAAAACTTTGATCAGATGCCCTATCCTTTTTATCATCTGCTGGCTTTTGTAATTTCTACCGTCGTTGTCCTCTGGAGTACACCGATAGTCAAAAATATCGGCCTGAGAAGCGGACGAGTAGATTTACCCTGCGATCGCAAAGTTCATAAGCGTCCCATGGTTCGCTTGGGGGGAGTTTCTATCTTCATCGGTACACTCATCGCACTAATATTAGTTTGGTGCTTTGGTGGCTTTATCGGCGCAGATGGTCAACCCCTCCCCCCTAAACAAGAATTTGAAATCTTAGGAGTCGCTATAGGCGCTATAGCATTCTTTCTCATTGGTTTAGCAGACGATTTATTTGGTCTGTCTCCCCTAACTCGATTAATCTTACAAACAGCGATCGCCAGTTTAGTCTGGTGGGTCGGAGTCCGCATTGAATTCCTGAGTATCCCCTACTTTGGCGGCTTAATACATATCGGCTGGTTAAGTTTACCCGTCACCGTCCTTTGGTTAGTGGGAATGACTAATGCTATAAATTGGATTGACGGCCTCGACGGTCTCGCTGCTGGGGTTTCCGGTATTGCGGCCGTCGTTATGTTAATCGCATCTCTATATATGAATCAACCCGCCGCCGCCCTAATTGCTGCTGCCCTAGCTGGCGGTTGTCTGGGATTTCTCCGATATAATTTTAACCCCGCTCAGATTTTTATGGGCGATGGCGGTTCCTATTTTATGGGATTTACCTTAGCTGGTGTCGGAGTTATTGGTTTAGTTAAAACTACCGCCGTAACCTCTGTTTTACTACCTTATATAATTCTAGCTGTGCCGATTTTGGATATGTCAGCAGTTATTATTGAACGATTACGACATGGAAAATCTCCCTTTGCTGCTGATAACCGTCATTTGCATCACCGACTACTAAAAGCTGGTTTATCTCAAAGGTTAACTGTTCTATTTATCTATACTCTCACCTTATGGGTGGGGAGTTTAGCTCTAGCTTTCTCCGGTTTTCCCAGTGGTTTGGTCTATGCTTGGGCAACTACCGGATTGTTAGGTTATACCAGTTGGAAAGCTGTAAAGCGAGCCAAATCATCAAGTTAATAGTCTCATCTATTGTCAATTAATCAAATCTATGACAGCCGAAATTATTTGTGTGGGGACAGAATTACTCCTGGGTAACATTACCAATACTAATGCCCAATTTATTGGAGAACAATTAGCCGAACTTGGTATTCCTCACTATTATCAAACTGTGGTAGGAGATAATCCAGAACGTCTCAAAAAAGCGATCCGGATCGCCTCAGAAAGATCACAACTCCTCATCTTTACCGGAGGCTTAGGACCGACTCCCGACGACCTGACTGTAGAAACCATTGCCGACTTTTTCCAGACCCCCCTCATCGAAAAACCCGAAATCATCCAAGATATTGCCCAAAAATTCGCCAGTCGTGGGCGGGAAATGTCTCCCAGTAACCGCAAACAAGCCCTAATTCCCCAAGGGGCAGACATCCTCTACAATCGCATTGGTAGCGCTCCGGGAATTATTTGGCAACCCAGAGGCGATCGCCTTACCCTCCTAACATTTCCCGGAGTCCCCTCCGAAATGAAACAAATGTGGGTAGAAATAGCCATTCCCTACCTACGTCAACAAGGCTGGTGTTCTCAGACCATCTACAGCCGCACCCTCAGATTTTGGGGCATTACCGAATCAGCATTAGCCGAAAAAGTAGCCCCCTTCCTAGAGCTACAAAATCCCACAGTAGCCCCCTATGCTAATTATGGAGAAGTTAAATTGCGGATTTCTGCCTGTGCCGAATCCGCCGCCCGCGCCGCCGCTCTCATTGAACCAATCGTAACCCAATTAAGACAAATTGCCGGATTAAACTGTTATGGCGCAGATGATGACACCCTCGCCTCCGTCGTTGGTCAGCATTTACGACAAACACAACAAACCCTAAGTGTAGCTGAATCCTGCACCGGCGGCGGTTTGGGTAAAATGATTACCGAAATTTCTGGCAGTTCCCAATATTTTTTAGGTGGAGTCATCGCATACGATAACCGCATCAAAAATCAACTCCTCGGAGTTAATAGCACCGACTTAGACCAATTGGGGGCAGTATCCGCTACAGTTGCCGAACAAATGGCTCTGGGAGTGCGATCGCTCCTCCAAACCCACTGGGGACTATCCATAACCGGCATTGCTGGACCATCAGGAGGTACGGACAGTAAACCCGTCGGATTAGTATACATCGGACTAGCCAAACCCGACGGAACCGCCACATCACAAGAATTCCGTTTTGGTAACCAGCGAGAACGCTCCTGGATTCAACGAGCCAGTGCCTGTAGCGCCCTAGACCTGCTCCGCCGCCAATTTTAACCTGATCACCTTGCCAAATTCTATGAAGATTTGTTATGATTAAATCAGTGCTGGGCAACTAGCTAATCTTAGGGTATGTCAATTTTGCTAACAGTAGGCACTGAAGGCATGAGGTCTACCCGTTCCGTGTAGAAGCAATTCCGAAATTGCTGCTACCCTAAAATCAAAGAAATTGCGGGTTTGAGTTAGATTAGCCTGCGAATTTGTAAAAAGGAGCCATTTTTGCAATGGAATACATTGAAAAGGTACTGGAGAAACTCCGGGAATGGGCGCGGGAGCTAATCGAAGCATTATTAGGTCCAGAACCACAACCGGAAGCTGAACCAGTCCCGGTGCCAGTCAGAGATTTTCCTCGCTCAAGATAGTAGTCAACTCAGTTTCTAGTAAACTGCTGAGGTATTAAGAAATTGTTAAGTATTCTGGTGCTGCATGGTCCTAACCTAAACCTCTTAGGTCAGCGCGAACCGGGTATCTATGGCAAGGCTACCTTAGATGACATTAACCAACTGCTAACACAGGAGGCAGCGTCATTGGGGGCTGAGGTTGTGGCTAGGCAGTCTAATCATGAAGGGGTCTTGGTGGATGCCATTCACTCTGCATTAGACCACCATCATGGCTTGCTGATTAATGCGGGAGCCTATACCCATACCAGCGTTGCTATTAGGGACGCTATATCAGCAGTCAAAATTCCCACTGTTGAGGTTCACCTAAGTAATATTTACACCCGCGAACCCTTTAGGCATCATTCCTATATCGCCCCGGTCGCGATCGGTCAGATTAGCGGCTTTGGGGCTGATAGTTATTGTTTAGGTTTAAAAGCATTGGTAAACTATTTGCGATCGCCCTAAAACCCAAACCTTCCACATGGAACACCCATTATTAGCAAAGTTCCAAGGCGCTTTGCTAGGCGCGGCTTGCGGTAGTTATCTCAGTCATCACCCACCCGAACCGGACTGGGTGGGGTTAATTATGGCTTTCACCACCAGTCTCATTGAGCATCAAGGCTTAGATTTAGACCATTGGGGTCAAATTTGGCAAAAAAGCTGCCAGCGCCACCCAGAGAGCCCACCAAACCCCGATGAAGCGGCTTTAATTGCCTTCCCTGTAGCTCTATTTTTCCATGAAAACAGATCCCTACAGCAACAGCAATTACAACAATTAGCCGAAATATGGCCTGATAGCGATCGCAGTCTGGAAAGGGAAGCCACAATGTTAGTGATGGGTGAAATCATAGCCCAAATCATGGCAACAGCAAGGGATAATCGCCCCATAATACCGACCATATTAGAAAACCTATCCACCAACAACACCACCGTTGAGCAGCAACTGTCTCAGGTCCAAATAGCCCTAGCTGAATCAATGACCCTGATAGAAACACAGGCGCATTTGTCTAGTTTTCCTCATTCCAGCCTAGCCCTAGGATTGTACTGTTTTATGAGTACACCTGAGCAACCCATATTAACCCTAAAGCGTTCATGCCAAATTAATTCAACCTCTGCACTGACAACCATCATCAGTGGTATATTTTCGGGAGCCTATAATACTGTTTTGGGTATTCCTGTGGCTTGGAGAATGAACCTGATAACTGCCAACCCCACAGCGGAAATCTCTATCCTTAACCTAGGAGAAACATTATTTAAAATTTGGTCTGGCGTTGATCCATGGGTCTTGGACGGTGCTTTAAAGAAGGCGTGACCAAGTTTGCCTTATTGTGAATTAACGATCGCCAAGCCTCCGGTAACTTCAGCGAAGACCGCTAGTTGAGATGACTCATGGGAAATGATGATGTTTTGCGGATCGTCGTGTTTTCATTGGCGGCGATGCTCCCCAGGTTAGGTTCCGTCAGAGTGTGTTAACTATAAACCCTTATCCTGACAGCGATAGCGAGCTATTACTCAACCCGATAACTATGCCTAGTTACTCAAATGTTACTCACAATCTAGTCCTAGCACAGGAAAATAATTCTGTCAATAGGTTGATTACTCAGTCAATAAGCACAACTTAATCAATCTGTCAAATGCCTACTATCTCCCCCCAACCAAACACCGATAGGGTAACTCCCTTGTGATAGCAGTCAATGGCAAGCCTATCGGTTCGTTCCTCACCATTGACTGCTATCACATCGTTCGTTTCCCCAATAGTGCTTGTTTCGGTTAGGGGGAGGGTATGGGTTCAATTTTGCAGGATATTGCCTAAAGCTACCAGTGCTAACCATAGAAAGGTATGAGTGCGATCGCAGTGGGATTTATCTATGGCTTAAAGTCAACACGATAGCCGTAGGTAGCCGTAGGGGGAACCCACTAGGTTATCAATGTACAACGATACCCCTATCAATGTACAAAGATATTAGGCTGCCTATCCGGTTATCTATGGGAGTCAGATTATTAGTGAAATATTGAGGAGCCTACTCGCTACCAACAAAATGCGATCGCATAATCTAAACTATCTCCTACCGGAACCAACCCGATACCCCTAAACAACTTTTCACCTGGTGACTTGTTTCGTTATCTCTCGCTGATACCTACATAATCCTAGACAATTGCTTTACCAGCGAAACCGATACCTACATACCGCTAGACAAGTCTCCAATTTATAGGGGTACTGAGTTCCGCACGGGATGATTACCCCTAATAAAGCACTAAGCCAAAATCTTAACCCGTCTATTGTAGGTAAACTAGGGGTGAGCATTCATATAAATGATTTACAGGCCTGTTGCAACAGACCTGTAAACAAAAAATACACGCATCCCCTACAGTCAGAAACCATAGGGGGCCATTTAAGTTATTGGGTTAGGTGTTAGGTGTTAGGGTTTAGGGTTTTCTCCAACCATCATCATCAATATCATCTCTGTTAATTGGGAGATGGGGTGATTGCTTTTTATCTTCTAACTGTTTTTTACAAACTGTTGATGGCATAAAATCATTAACATATCTAATCAAATAATTTAGGCTATTTTGGATACCGTCTAACCTATTCTCAATAATTAGGTTTCCTGTATGCGTAATGAACATACTGATAATAATCGCGACAATAATTAATCCTAGTTCAACTATTATTAAGTTCATTTATATTAATTTCCAAAAATGAAGTGTAAACCATTTAATCCTTTCTAGTGGAGAAAATGAAGCGTAAAAATTGCTGTAYGGYGGTGATTCAATTATTTGATATTCATTAAGCCATATAGTCTCTTTTTTAACYAKCATAKYCTGCTTCACATCATTGTAGGCATAGAATTTAAGCCACCCTGCCATTTTCCAGTACACGGGTACACTTTCAGCGTCAAATAATATCCTAACAAATTTACTGCCAGAAATGTCAGGTAATTTTTTAGTACCGTGTAGAGTACTATCATCTTCTATCCTAAAATTAAATTCATAAACCTTAAACCAGTTACTCTCTGATATATTAAGCGCATTAGGCATTATCTGTTAATTTATTGTTGAGTGTTTAGCATATTTTCTAATTTGTCGATTTTTTCTGATAATTCCTGAATTGCCGCAATCACTAATGGTATCAGTTTATCATACATGATTGTTAAGTAATCTATTTTTTTGTCGTCAACTTCAGGGCTATCTGTATGGTCATTTTTAACCACTTCAACTGCGTTAGGGTATATATTTTGTACTTCTTGAGCAATTAACCCAAATTGTTCTGTACTTGGATTAAAGCCATGAAATGCTGCAAGTTCATTATACTTAAACCACGTGACTGTCAATGCGTTAATTTCGCTTAATCCTATAGTTGGTTTTGATAAAAGTGTTTTGAATTTAATATCAGAGCTACCTTTAACGTAGTCTCCATTATCGTTAATATAAGATACATTTGTGCCTCCTACTCTAAATCTAGTATGTACTCCAGATGATGAAAGAGTTGAGCTCTTTATAAAATATGTCTGCCCGTTATATAATTGTATTGAATATCTATTGTCAGGAGCACCTCGCCAAACATCGCTTTGATGAAAATTAATACCATGATATATAAATACTCTAGGATTATTATCTGCTTCTAATTGCATAGAATAATTCCCTTGATGAGAAAACGCCCAGCTATTTCCTCCAACTCTACTATTTAGTACTAAACTTGCCGAACTAGCAGTAGAGCCTATCCGGCGTATGTCAAACCCCCTCCAAACATTAAAATCAATAAGCATATTTCCATCAGGAAAACTTTCATTAGTTGCAAAAGTTACTGGATTATTTGTTATGTTAAATGTTTTAATTCCTGTTAAAGTTTGATTTCCTGTAGTTCTTACTACAGTTGAATCTACATTAATTGTTCTATTAGCTGCTAATGTTCCTCCTCCTGATAAACCATCACCTGCTGTTAATGTAATATTTGAATGTGTGTGCGTTGTGGGATTCCTAGCGTCAGATAATCTACTATCATTGCCTTGACAGGCTGTGTTTGCTGTAGTGCCGTAAGCAACTGCCCATGTTGTTGCAGCACTCCCATTAAAATTATTTCCAGTTAATCCCGTACCATTTGTTAATGTATTAGGAGTATTGGCAGTTATTGTTATATTGGCACTACCATTAAACGAAGTCCCATTAATTGTTCTTGCAGTTTGGAGCGTGGTTGCAGTTGCTGCATTACCTGTAATATTAGAGCTTGTAAAAGCTAATTGTTGCCAGCTACTCCAGACTCCACTTACACGATTTCTTTGATAAATACCTTCTCCTCCAAAAGGTATCATTGTTTGAGAAATCCAAGAATCATTATATCTTTGTACAGTACAAAAACGCCATGAACTTCCCGGACTTTGATTTAAAAGAGAACTCCCTTGATAAAAACCTGTTGTTAACACATCATTCCAATCTCCTGTTACAGTTATTGAAAGATTTGGTAAAGCACCAATTTCTGCTAAACTCCAACTTACATTTCCAGAGCCATTTACTGATTTACCAGACAATCCGATAGTTAAGGTTCTAGCCGTACCCCAGTTCGCTGTAGTTATGTTAGCAGTACCGTTAAAGTTGGTACCATTAATTGTCCTTGCTGTCTGGAACGCTGTTGCTGTTCCTGCGTTTCCATTTATTGACCCGGTAATTAATGAGTTAAATGTTTTAACTCCTGCAATTGTCTGATTCCCAGTTGTAATTATTCCTGCATTAGTTGCTGTAGCTGTAGGTAAAGTGACATTAGTCCCTGTTGATGATGTGATTATAGGTCCTGCTGTTGTTCCTGCTGTTACTCCTAAATTAGTTGCTACATTTACTTGTGCACCTGCCGCAATTCCGTCTAACTTGCTTTTATCAGCATTTGTCATTAAACCAGCAGCAGATGTTGTAGCAGCAGGAATAGTAGCATTATTACCAGTTGAACTATTGACAGTACCTGTAGTAGCAGCAAAACTATAAGACAAATTAGTAGCAATATGAGGCGCTGTATTTCTAAACTCTGTACCAACTAATGTTAATCCTGTACCCGCTGTGTAAGTGGTATTAGGTGGTGTAACCCAAGTACCATCACCTCGAAGATAGTTGACTGTACTTCCGTTAGTATTAATAGAAGCTAAATTACCACTATCAGTTATTTGAGATAAGGTATGTGTATGGCTAGTTGGCGTTCTAGCATTTGATAATCTGACATCGTTACCTTCTGTAACAGTTCCGGTAGTTGTTCCAAAATTTTTGTTAAACGCTGTATTTTTGGTAAAAGTAGGCTCTTTACCGTCTAATGTACTTTGAAGTCCTGTAACATTAGCAATGGTATGTGTATGACTTGAAGGAGTAAACGTTGTCGGTTTGGACGTTATTTCAGTCCAGCTATGGGAATGAGTAGATGGGGGGAAAGTGCCAGGTTTATTAGTAATATTATTCCAAGTTAACTGAGTTAATTTGACTAAATTAGTATTTGAGTCAATAACTGCTTGTATCCGTTCATTAGTTAAATATAGATTAACTTCACCTTCTGGCAAGTCATCGGTTGATTGCCCAAACTTACTAGAGTAAATGTTGAAATTAGTCATAACTGCCTCTATATTGAGTACTTAATTAAATGGCTAATAACTTAATACTAGCCATTYATTTGATGATTACATATCGATATATTCGATAATTGTAACGCTGATATTAGCGCTAGATTCTGCTATCGCCTGTAACTTAGTTCTACCCCACGTTATTGAGATGGTATCACCTGGCTTAACCGAAAATGCAGCGTCTGACACGCKATMACCTGTAGGGTCAAATATTAGATGTACATTGGTAGGTGAAAGAGGCTGTACAAACACCGTTCTACCGTTACTGGTCGCATGGTTAGGACAAACTTCAGCGATAGTGGTAGCAGGCAAACTTATCGCTGTAGGTGTAGGTATTCCTTGTATTTTACTGCTAATGTTTAGAGTGTCTAAATTGACAACAGAACTATAAACTGAGAAACTCATAATAAAC